>NZ_JBBCPK010000077.1:0-21768 GCF_037150775.1 Leclercia sp. M50 | reverse complement strand
TTAATTTATTGATGACAGCCCGGGAGCATGGCTGAGAATGAATATCATTTATTATGGCGGGGTTTTATACAATGATATATTCACGGTGTCAATGAACGATAATAACGTCATGAAATTATTGGATTTCATAGGGGATTTGTAGGCCGGGCAAGCGTAGCGCCGCCCGGCGAAGGGGGGTTAATCTAAATCTGCACCGTTGCTGGCAATCACTTTCTTGTACCACCAGAACGATTTTTTGCGTTTGCGTTCAAGGGTGCCGTTGCCCGCATCATCACGATCGACATAGATAAAGCCGTAGCGCTTGCTCATCTCGCCGGTGGAGGCGGCAACCAGATCGATGCAGCCCCAGCTGGTGTAGCCCATCAGCGGAATGCCATCTTCAATGGCGTCGCCCATCGCGCGGATATGCTCCCGCAGGTAGCTGATGCGGTAGTCGTCGTTAATCTCACCGTTGGCGTCCATCTCATCCTTCGCGCCTAAGCCGTTCTCCACCAGGAAGAGCGGCTTCTGGTAGCGGTCGTACATCATGTTCATGGTAATGCGCAGGCCCAGCGGGTCGATGCCCCAGCCCCACTCGCTGACGTCAATATGCGGGTTACGCAGGGATTTCACGATATTGGCCGCGCTGGTGTTGTTGGCATTCATATCCGCCGAGGCGCAGCGCGAGGCGTAATAGCTGAATGAGACAAAATCGACGGTGTGTGTCAGCAGTGCGTCATCACCCGGATCTTTGACAATCACCACCCCTTTTTCGCGGAACACGCGAGCAGAGTAGGCCGGGTAGCGGCCACGGGCCTGGACGTCGATAAAGAACAGGTTCTCACGATCTTTTTCTAATGCCGTCCACACATCTTCCGGTTTGCAGGAGTAGGGGTAGAAGTTACCGCCCGCCAGCATGCAGCCCACCTGGTTTTGTGGGTTCACCTCGTGGGCAATTTTGGTTGCCAGCGCGCTGGCAACCAGCTCATGGTGGGCGGCCTGATACTTCACCTGATCCTCATTTTCACCTTCCTCAAACACCAGCCCGGCACCGGAGAAGGGGCTGTGCAGCATGATGTTGATCTCGTTGAAGGTGAGCCAGTATTTCACCAGCCCGTTAAATTCTTCGAAGCAGGTGCGGGCGTAGCGGGCGAAAAAATCGACCATCTTGCGGTTGCGCCAGGAGCCATACTCGGTCACCAGATGCATCGGCACGTCAAAGTGGCAGAGGGTTACCAGCGGTTCGATATTGTACTTTTTGCACTCCTCAAACACCGCCCGGTAAAAGGCAATCCCTTCTTTATTAGGCAGCGGTTCGTCGCCGTTCGGATAGAGGCGGCTCCAGGCAATGGAGGTACGGAATACCGTGAAGCCCATCTCGGCCATTAAGGCGATATCTTCTTTATAGCGATGGTAAAAATCGATCGCGTCGTGGCTGGGATAGAACTCGTCGTCACGCAGCGAAAAGCGTTTTTCCTTGCCGACCTTCACCGCCAGGCGGTTTGCGCCGTGGGGGATCATATCGACGGTGGTCAGGCCCTTGCCGCCCTCGCGGTATGCGCCTTCGCTCTGGTTAGCGGCCAGTGCGCCGCCCCATAAAAATCCTTGTGGAAAAACTGACATTCTTACCTCGCTATAAATTTATGCTTGTGCTGCTTTGGCCTGAACCGGTGCGGATTGCAGCGCGCGCGCTTTTTCTGCTTCGTCTTCTACCGGGATATCTTCAAAGCCCAGAATCAGGGTCAGCACGAAAGAGAGCACCACGGCCAGGGCCATGACTCCGAATACCCAGACGATGGACATCGGGTTGGCCGGGTCGAAGAACTGGACGCTGGTAAACAGGCCCGGCGCCGCCATCGAGTGGCTGGCCAGCCCGGCGATCCCGGCCACGGCGCCGCAGATAAAGCCGCTGATCAGGCTCGCAATTAAAGGACGTTTCAGACGAACCGCCACGCCATACAGCGCCGGTTCAGAGATCCCGGCCATGATGGCGGAAGCGGCCGCGGCCAGCGCCGTCTGGCGCAGTTCCGGGTTTTTGGTTTTCCAGGCGACCGCCAGCGACGAACCGCCGAGGGAGAGGTTGGCGCCGATTTCTGACGGCATCACCATCCCCTCTTTGCCCGTTTCGGCAATGGTCTGAATGATGGTAGGCGTAAAGACGCGGTGCATCCCGGTCATTACCAGCAGCGGCCACAGCGCGCCCATGATGGCGACGGAGAGCCAGCCCAGATAGCCGTGAATGGTGTAAACCAGCGCGGAGATGCCGCTACCGATCCAGATCCCCAGCGGCCCAATCAGGACGATGGCGAGCGGGGCGGCAATCAGCACGATCAGCATTGGCTTGAGGAAGTTTTTCGTTACCGCCGGGGTGATTTTGTCCACCCAGCGTTCGATATAGGACAGGCACCAGGTCATCACCAGCGCCGGGATCACCGTATAGGTATATTTCACCGCCGTCACCGGCACAAACGCGAACTCAACGTGCTCGCCCTGCGCCGCTTTCGCCATCAGCTCAATAAAACTCGGGTGGACCAGCACGCCCGCAATGGCGATCGCCAGCGACATGTTGGTTTTGAATTTCACCGCCGCAGAGGCGGCCACCATCAGCGGCAGGAAGAAGAACGCGCCGTCGCCGATTACGGTCAGGATCGTCAGCGTCGGATCGCCTTTGGCCAGCACGCCGCTCATCTCGAGGATCATCGCCAGCAGCTTGACCATCGACCCGCCGATGATCGCCGGGATCAGCGGTGACATGGTGCCGATCAGGGCATCAAGAATGCCCGCGCCAATGCGTTTCAGGGTCAGCTTTTGCGGCCCCTGGGGCGCGGCAGGCTGCATGTCGGCGGGCAGCAGGTTGACCACCTCGCGGTACGCCTGGGAAACGGTATTGCCGATGATCACCTGGCACTGGTTGTCGTTGCGCACGACGCCCAGCACGCCGCTGATGCTTTTCAGCGTCGCGCTGTCGATCAGGCTTTCGTCTTTTGCCACGAAGCGCAGACGGGTCATGCAATGGGTGACCGCGACGATATTCTCTTTGCCGCCGAGCGCGCTGACAACGGCATTCGCCAGCGCAGCATAATTTTTGGCCATCGGGTTGTATCCTGTTTTATCAGTAAGGTACGTCTTCATCGGGGTGAGCGATGAAACTTATATAGGAAACCGGTTCCACAAAATCATGAAGAGTTTCCTGGAATCTAACAAGATCACGTTTTAGCCATTTTTTAAATTCGTGATGGCGATCACCTGGCGTGTTAAAAAGCGTGTGACAGACGCTGCGACAATTTTCACGCGGTGCAGTACACTGCCGCTCACGGGATTAAGACGGAACAGATGCATGACCACGATGCTGGAAGTGGCGAAGCGGGCAGGGGTCTCGAAAGCGACGGTTTCCCGGGTGCTTTCGGGCAATGGCTACGTGAGCCAGGAGACAAAAGACAAGGTTTTTCAGGCGATTGAAGAGAGCGGGTATCGGCCTAATTTACTGGCGCGTAACCTGGCGACCAAAAGCACGCAAACCCTTGGGCTGGTGGTGACCAACACCCTTTACCACGGGGTCTATTTCAGCGAGCTGCTGTTCCATGCCGCCAGAATGACCGAAGAGAAGGGACGTCAGCTGATCCTCGCCGACGGTAAGCACAGCGCCGATGAGGAGCGCGAGGCGATTCAGTACCTGCTGGATATGCGCTGCGATGCGATCATCATCTACCCGCGTTTTCTCAGCGTTGATGAGATGGACGAGATCATCCAGAAACACGCCCAGCCGGTGATCGTGCTTAACCGCCGCCTGCGTAAAAACAGCAGCCACTGCGTCTGGTCAGATCATAAAGCCTCCAGCCAGGCGGCGGTATCGACCCTTATCGAGCAGGGCCACCGCGATATCGCGTTTATCACCGGATCGCTCGATTCCCCCACCGGCATCGAACGCCTTTCCGGCTACAAAGAGGCCCTTGCTGCGCACCGCATTCCGCTACGCGAGTCGCTGATTGTCGAGGGTAAATGGCACCCGGCCAGCGGCGCGGCAGGGGTGGCGACGCTGCTGGCGCGCGGCGAGCATTTTACCGCGCTGGTGGCGAGCAATGACGACATGGCGATCGGCGCCATCAAGCAGCTTCACGACAGTGGGGTCGCCGTGCCGGAGGCGGTGTCGGTAGTGGGTTTCGATGACATTGCGATGGCGCCCTACGTGGTACCCTCCCTCTCCAGCGTGCGCGTACCGGTGACAGAGATGGTGAAAGAGACCATCAGCCGTCTGATCTTTATGCTCGATGGTGGGGATTTCACTTTCCGGCAGACCTTCGCCGGAGAGTTGATGCTGCGTGATTCCGTCATCCCCGGCCCGCACCACTGATTTACAGAGCAGCCAGGCACGAGTAAAGCCGAGTCGACCGCCCGCGGTCAGCGCCATATCCTGCACGTTTACCAGGGCGTTGAGCGGTAATGGGCTGAGACAGCGCCAGCGAAAAAAGAGGTTCATGCTTCCTGACCTGTCTGAACCAGGCGGCAAGCCAGGTTATTTCCTGGGTGAAGTTTGCCATGTGTCGTCTCCGGTGAAGGAGTAGCGCAACAGTGTAGGCCGGAAAACAGGCTTAAAACCTGACGCGGCTTCATCGCTGTTCCGCATTAAAAAAGCCCCGGGCACCGGGGCTGCGAAAGGCAAAATCTGACAAGCATACAACGAGTAGAACAAGAGTTTGAGGGTTAAACGGGTAATGCTTTCAGTAGGGCGAAGGCCTCCTTCATTCGATCTTCGCTGACCACAAAGGCGCGCAGATTGCCCTCGTTGTCGGCCCCTTTCGCCACCATCCCCTGGGCTTCGATGGCGATCTGCCAGTTCAAATCCTGGCGCTGGGTTTCGCCTGCCAGGTGCAGCGGCAGTTCCGGCGTTTTGACCTTCACCAGCATCGCAGGCAGTTTCAGTGGCGTACTGGCCCCGAGCAGATTCTTCGCCAGATACATGGCGCTTAACTGGATCGGCTGCAGGAACGGCAGCACCTGACCGTTAATTTCGGCGCAGTCGCCCAGAGCATAAATATCGGGCCGGGTGGTTTGCAGATAGCTGTCGACCTTTACCCCGCGATCTGTTTCTGCACCGGCCCGCTGTGCCAGCCCGATTTCCGGGCGCAGGCCGGTGGCGGCAATCACCACATCGACTTCAAGGCAGCGATCCCGATCCAGCAGGGCGCAGATCCCGGTATCGGTTTGGGTCAGGCTTTGCAGCTGGGATTTCAGCAGCAGATGCACCCCCATATCGGTCAGCCGGTGTTGTAAGCGACTGCTTACTTCGGCGGGCATCAGCGCTGAGAGAATGCTGGCGGAATGGTCAACCAGGGTGACCTCTTTCCCGGCCCGGCAAAAATCCATCGCCAGTTCGCTGCCGATAAGACCCGCGCCAACAATCATCACCCGTCGGGCGTCACGCAACGTGCTTTCGCAGGCGCGGTACTCCGTCTGGCTGTTCAGGGTCAGCATCAGCTCGCGGCCTGCAACCGGCGGCACAAAGGCCGAGGCTCCGGTTGCCAGCACCAGTTTGTCATAGGACCACTGCTTGTCTTTCCCTTTGACCACGTGGGCTGCGGCGTCGATGTCGGTGACCCAGGTGTAGGGAAACAGGCGCAGGTTAAACTGTTCGGCAAACTCTCCCGCCGTCTGGCGGGTGAGATCGTCGGCTTGCTGGCGCTGACTGATAACGTGGCTTAAGTCTGGCTTGTTGTACTCATCCATGCTGTCCGCTGCAATAAGCGTCAGCGGGACGTTCGCATCCTGTTTACGGATATTTTTCACCAGCTGGCGGGCGGCGAAGCCCGAGCCGATGATGACGATACCGTGGCTCATTTTGCCTCCGATGCCAGTTCTTCAAATACATCTTTACCAAGGGAACATTCCGGGCAGAGGAAATTGTCCGGCACGTCGCTCCACGGGGTACCTGGCGCGACGTCCTGCAGCGGCTCGCCGAGGGTCGGATCGTAGATCCACTGGCAGACGCTGCACTGCATGCAGGGGCCGAGGTCGGCGGTGGTCTCTTCGACGCTGGCGCTTTCTTCCGCCTGAGCGGCAGGTTTCACGCTGGCTTCAGGCAGCGGAGCGAGCGCCCACTGACGGGCAATATCGCGACCATGCTGACGGCAGACTTCCAGCGCATCGAGATCCGGGCGCCATTTCGCCTTCAGGCTCATCGACATTTCAAAGCCTGCGTCCTGCAGACGGGTGGAGAGACGGTCTACCGCGCCGCCACTCCAGCCGTGAGAGCCGAAGGCGCTGGCACGTTTGTTACGGAAGCGCAGGCCGGTCATCTCTTCCACCAGGCCGGCAATTTTCGGCATCATCACGTTGTTCATGGTGGAGGTACCCACCAGCACGCCTTTTGAGCGGAAGACGTTCGTGAGAATGTCGTTTTTATCGCTGCGGGCGACGTTAAAGATTTTCACCGCCACGTTCGGGTCAACTTCATTAATGCCCTGGGCGATGGCGTCGGCCATCATGCGGGTGTTGTTGGACATGGTGTCGTAGAAAATCGTGATGCGGTCTTCCTGATAATCCGCCGCCCATTTCAGGTACAGCTCGACGATCTGCGTAGGGTTATCACGCCAGACCACACCGTGAGAGGTGGCAATCATATCCACCGGCAGGTTAAAGCCGAGGATCTCGGTGATTTTTGGCGTTACCAGACGGCTGAACGGGGTGAGGATGTTGGCGTAGTAGCGCTGGCACTGCTCAAAGAGTTCGGCCTGATCCACTTCGTCATTGAACAGACGTTCGTCGCAGTAGTGCTGGCCGAAGGCGTCGTTACTGAAGAGCACCGCGTCCCCGGTCATGTAGGTCATCATGCTGTCCGGCCAGTGCAGCATCGGGGTTTCCACGAAGATCAGCTGTTTGCCGTTGCCGATATCCAGAGAGTCGCCGGTTTTCACTACGTTGAAGTTCCACTCCGGATGGTGGTGATGGCCGGTGATGGAGTCGATGGCGTTGGCGGTGCAGTAGATCGGGGTATCCGGGATGCAGGACATCAGCTCGGTCAGCGCCCCGGCGTGGTCCTCTTCCGCATGGTTAATGATGATGTAGTCGATATCGGCCAGGTCGATTTCACTGCGCAGGTTCTGCACGAACTCGCGGCTGAATTTATGATCGACGGTATCGATCAGGACGTTTTTCTCTTCCCGGATGAGATAGCTGTTATAGCTGCTGCCGCGCAGCGTTTTGTACTCCGTTCCGTGAAAATCACGTACTTCCCAGTCACGTTGACCAACCCAATGAATATTGTTTTTAACCAGAATAGACATAGCAACCTCAACTTAATACAGCGCAATTAAATGAAAGATGTCATGCCTATTGCAGGGTGCGTGCCAACTTTTTAAGTTATTAATTTTTAATGGTTTTAAAAATAACCGCACTCTTATGGTAGTCAATTTGACTGTGTCTGGTATAGTCAATATGACACTGTGTATTGTCAAAATGACAACGAGGCGAGAATGAGTTTTTCTGTAGAGGTGCTGGCGAAAATCGCCATTGAATTGCAGAGCGGCATCGGCCATCAGGATCGCTTTCAGCGGCTGATCTCCACCCTGCGCCACGTGCTGGAGTGCGATGCGTCGGCGCTGCTGCGCTACGAAGGGCGGCAGTTTATCCCGCTGGCGATCGACGGGCTGGCGCAGGATGTGCTGGGGCGGCGCTTCACCCTTGAAGGCCATCCGCGGCTGGAGACCATCGCCCGCGCCGGGGATGTGGTGCGCTTCCCGGCCGACAGCGGCCTGCCCGATCCCTACGACGGGTTGATCCCCGGTCAGGAGAGTCTGAAGGTACACGCCTGTATCGGCCTGCCGCTGTTTGCCGGGCAGAACCTGATTGGCGCGCTGACCCTCGATGGCATGTCGCCGGACCAGTTCGACACCTTCAGCGACGAAGAGTTGAGGCTGATTGCCGCCCTGGCCGCCGGGGCGCTGAATAATGCCCTGCTGATTGAGCAGCTCGAGAGCCAGAACACCCTCTCCACCCGCCCGACGGGGTTTGAGCAGGTAAAAAGCACCGAGATGATTGGCCTCTCGCCGGGCATGATGAGCCTGAAAAAAAAGATTGAGATTGTCGCCGCCTCCGACCTGAACGTGCTGATCGAAGGGGAGACCGGCACCGGTAAAGAGCTGGTGGCCAAAGCCATTCATCAGGCTTCTCCCCGGGCGGTGAATCCGCTGGTCTATCTCAACTGCGCCGCGCTGCCGGAAAGCGTGGCGGAGAGCGAGCTCTTTGGTCACGTCAAAGGGGCGTTTACCGGGGCCATCAGCAACCGCAGCGGCAAGTTTGAGATGGCCGATAACGGCACGCTGTTCCTGGATGAGATTGGGGAACTGTCGCTGGCATTGCAGGCCAAGCTGCTGCGCGTGTTGCAGTATGGCGATATCCAGCGCGTGGGTGATGACCGCAGCCTGCGGGTCGACGTGCGGGTGCTGGCCGCCACCAACCGCGATCTGCGCGAAGAGGTGTTAGCCGGGCATTTCCGCGCCGATCTGTACCACCGCCTGAGTGTGTTTCCGCTTTCGGTGCCGCCGCTGCGCGAGCGTGGCGAAGATGTGGTACTGCTGGCAGGCTATTTCTGTGAACAGTGCCGGTTGCGGATGGGGTTATCCCGGGTGGTGCTAAGCCCCGGCGCCCGGGCGCATCTGCTGAGCTACGCCTGGCCGGGCAACGTGCGCGAGCTGGAACATGCCATTCACCGGGCGGTAGTACTGGCCCGGGCGGCGCGGGCAGGGGATGAAGTGGTGATCCACGCGCAGCACTTTGCTCTGCATGATGAGAGCACACCCGTGGTGACGCCGGAGACGCCGCGCGTTGAGAATCAGAACCTGCGTGAGGCGACGGAGGCGTTTCAGCGCCAGATGATTGTCCGGGCGCTGGAGCAGAACAGCCGCAACTGGGCGGCGAGCGCGAGGGCGCTGGAGACGGACGTCGCCAACCTGCACCGGCTGGCGAAACGTCTGGGTCTTAAGGGTTAGAGAATGCCTGCCTGGTAGAAATCCTGCAGGTTGATGGCACCGCACAGGCGGCCATGGCTATCCACCACCGGCGCGGCGGTGATTTTGCGCTTCATCAAGAGCTCTTTGGCTTCAATGGCGCGGCTGTCGGCATTCAGCGTCAGGCCACCGGCGGTCATGGCGTTGCTGACGGCAATCTCCAGTTTGCCGCCGCTCACCAGCCAGCGGCGCAGGTCGCCGTCGGTGAAGACCCCTTTGACCTGCTGGTCATCATCACAGACCGCCACCAGCCCCAGTCCGGTACGGCTCAGCTCCAGCATCGCGTCCATCACGCTGGTATTCAGTTTCACCTGCGGGATAGCCTCGTCGGTGCGCATCAGGTGGTGCACTTTATTCAGCAGGCGTGCTCCCAGGGCGCCTGCCGGGTGCGAGCGGGCAAAATCCTCTTCATTAAACCCGCGGGCCTGCATCACCGCCATCGCCAGCGCATCGCCCATCATCAGCGTGTTGACGGTGCTGGAGGTCGGGGCGAGGTGCATCGGACAGGCTTCGCGCTCCACCGAAATATCCAGCGTAGCGTTGGCGGCCAGCGCCAGCGGCGAGCGGGACTTGCCGGTCATCGCCAGCAGCGCCACCGATTTTTCCTGCAAACGCGGGAGGATCAAATCCAGCTCTTTTGCCGAGCCGGAGTAGGAGATAAAGAGCAGCACGTCGCGGCTCTCAATCATCCCCAGATCGCCGTGCAGGGCTTCAGCAGGGTGGACAAAAAAGGCGGGGGTGCCGGTGCTGGCAAGGGTCGCGGCAATCTTCTTGCCAATATGCCCGGATTTGCCGATGCCCGAGACGATCACCTTCCCGTCGCAGTGAATAATGGTATTGGCTGCGCGAACAAAATCTTCCCCCAGACGGTCCGGCAGGCGGCTGGCCTCCTGCAGTTCCAGCATCAGGGTCTGGCGACCCGCGTTTAACAGAAAATCACTCATCACGCTCTCCGGTTACAATCACGTCGATTCCTTTCTCTTCCAGCGCTTTCTTAAACGCCGGATCGATGCCCGCGTCGGTAATCAGCTTATCGACGCTCTCCAGGCTACAGACAATATTCGGGCTTTTACGGCCAAACTTTGACGAGTCCGCCATCAGGATCACCTCCCTGGCGGCATTGCACATCGCTTTACTGACGCTGAACACTTCATTGAAGGTGGTGACGCCCGCGTTGAGGTCGATGCCGTCGGTGCCCATAAACAGGCGGTCGAAGCTGAAATGGTCGAAGGCGTTCTCCGCAAGCTGGCCGTGAAACGAGGCCGACTTTTTGCGGAAGGTGCCGCCGGGCATCAGGATGGTTTGTTCATTGTCGAATTCGGACAGGGCGTTGACGATATGCAGGCTGTTGGTCATCACCGTGATGTTATTGAAGCGGCTCAGCATTGGCACCATCTGCAGAACCGTGCTGCCCGCATCGAGGATAATGGAGTCGCCGTCATGGATAAATTTTACCGCGGCGTCAGCGATTAACGCCTTCTGATGGGTGTTGATGAGCGTCTTGTGATCGATAGGCGGGTCGGCCTCGTCTTTATTCAGCACCACGCCGCCATAGGTGCGGATCACCGCCCCGGCGTTTTCCAGGATCACCAGATCCTTGCGGATTGTGGTGCCGGTGGTATCAAAGTAGTGGGCCAGATCCTCAACCGAACATTTTCCCTGTTTTTGCAAATGGTCGAGTATGGCCGCCTGCCGCTGGCGGGGTTTCATAGGCGTTGAGTTCCTTAGGTTGCGAAATGATAATTTCGCAAGCTTATAACGTTCACAACGAAATTATCCATGTTTCAATTTAAGCGCTAATGATAGTGCATCCTGACAGAGCGAATCATTGGGAAAGATCACATCGGGCTCTAATTCCTGCAACGCGGTGCCGTTAATCGCTGCAATTTTCACCGGTCGGGCAAAGACCGTCAGCCCACGCATCATCAAGGAGTCACAGACCCGGTGGTTATCATCCAGCGCAATGGCGACAATCACCCGCGGCTTAAAGCGACCGCCGGAGCGGCCCACGCCCACGCGCCCTTTCTGGCAAAGGGCGTCAAAGGCGCGGTTAAAACGATGGATTTGCCAGCCGCCAAGTGCCAGCTGGCACAGCCAGGCGATAACGGCGACGGTGATCAGGGTGGTGACCATGTTTAGCTCCTGTGCTATGGCCGGGCAGCGCTACGCTTGTCCGGCCTGGGGTTCGAGGTTTGTAGGCCCGGTAAGCGAAGCGCCACCGGGCGTTTAGGCTCGATCAGAACATCACCTGTCCACCGGTGACATTGATCGACTGCCCGGTGCAGTAAGAGGCTTTCGGGCTGGCATAAAACAGCAGCATATTCAGTACATCCTGGTAGTCGCAGCCGCGCTTCAGCGGCACTTTATCGATGTAGTATTGCTCCACCTGATCCTCATTAATGCCAAGTTTGGTGGCGTACTGCGGCAGCAGGGACTGGAACATCGGCGATTTCAGCAGGTTGCCGAGCATCAGGGAATGCACGGTAATGCCATATTCCGCCAGATCCAGCGCCAGGGACTGCGTCAGCCCCACGCCGCCGAACTTGGCCGCGCTGTAGCCGGAGTTGTGCTTGCTGCCCACCTTGCCGGATTTGGAGTTGATCTGAATGATGCGCCCGGCAATGCCGTCGCGGATCATCAGGCGCGAGAACTCCCGGGCGCAGAGGAAATAGCCCACCAGGTTCACCTGCAATGAACGGTCGAAATCTCCCAGCTCCACATCGCTGATAAAGGCCGCTTTGGCGATCCCGGCGCTGTAGACCAGCAGATCGGTACGGCCAAAAATCTCGTCCACGCCGCGGGCGAGAGCCAGCACGCTCTGCTCGCTGGTGGCGTCGGCGCCAAATCCCCAGGCCATCCCGTTACCGAATTCGGTGTTGATGGCGTCCGCCACGCGGGCGGCCTTTTCACTCTGGATATCGACTACCGCCACGCGGTAACCCTCTGCGGCAAGCCCACGGCAGAGGAACTCCCCTAAGGTTTGTCCTCCACCAATGACAACGGCAACCTGACTCATATTTCTCTCCTTAATTACGCAACAAATTTTAATGTGCAGCCTGGGGTAACAGCCTGTGGAACCGGGCCCGCCACGTGAACCGTGCCGGGGTACTCCGCCTGGGACTGACCGTCGAAACGCAGGGTGATGTGGCCCAGCTCGCGCAGGTTTTGTTCGGCCACGTCGCCCACGGCGGTGACGGCATAGCGCGTTTCGCCCAGCTCCAGCTCGCTTCCGGCCTTCAGCTCGCCATTGAGCTCGCCGTGGCAGTGGATAAAACAGAACTCCTCAATATCTGCCGGGGCCCCTTCACGAAAGGTGATCAGCATCTGGTCGCTCAGCGCATCCGGGGCGCTCTGGCCGATGCGGGTAATGGTGGTCTGGTAAATCACGGTCATCAGGAATTCCTCTTATTGATAAA
Organism: Leclercia sp. M50; assembly: GCF_037150775.1. Taxonomy (NCBI): domain Bacteria; kingdom Pseudomonadati; phylum Pseudomonadota; class Gammaproteobacteria; order Enterobacterales; family Enterobacteriaceae; genus Leclercia; species Leclercia sp. M50. The sequence goes on along the minus strand of NZ_JBBCPK010000077.1, from coordinate 9,371 downwards.
TAAAGCCGGAGACGAACCAGGCGATCAGCACCGTTGGCGCGCCGGTCAGGAAGCGGCTTACCAGCACCGAAGGGACGCCGACGCGCACGGTCTCCTGGCGTGCTTCAGCCAGCGACAGCCCCACCGGGATAAAGTCACAGGCGGCCTGGGCATTAATGGCGAACAGCGCGGGCAGGGCGAGGTGCGGGGGAATATTGCCCAGCCCAATCTGCACGCCAATCAACACGCCAATAACCTGGGCGATGACCGCGCCGGGGCCGAGGAACGGCGACAGCAGCGGGAAGGAGCAGATCAGCGCCAGGGTCACCAGCCCGAGCGGATGGCTGGCCAGCGGAGCCAGGCCGTGGGCGATCCAGTCCCCCAGCCCGGAGGCCATAATGATGCCGATCAGCGCCGAGACGAAGGCCATGAACGGCAGGATGGTTTTCAGCACCGTATCGATGGTGTCGCGCCCGGACTGGAACAGGACCGCAACCGCAGAACCCATTCCCATACCGACTTTTGCCAGCAGACCGTCGCTCTGCTCGGTGATCTTCTTGCTGGTGTCATATTCGCGCGGCGCGTGCTTTTTGGCTGGTGCAGCCCCGTCTACCAGCGTGATGTTCTCTTCTTTTACGCCTGAGACGTAAATGTCCTCCACGATATGCTGCGCCAGCGGGCCGGATTTCCCCGTCGAATGAATATTGACGGTGGGAATGCGCCGTTTCGGGTAGATGCCGCAGCGCAGGGTGCCGCCGCATTCGATCACCGCCACGCCGATCTCCGCTTCCGGCGGCTCGCCCTCTTTAAAGCCGTCCACCGCTTCCCAGCCGGTGAGTTCGCGCAGCTTGTCGACGATAGCCGGGCGGGTGCCCGCGGTGATGTAGACGATTTTTTTGCCTTCGGTGGCGTCGAACTCCAGCGGGCCGCCCCAGCCCCCCGTGCCTTTTTCAATGCGGATCCGGCTCATGCTGTGGCTCCTTTAAGCTGGACGTTCTGTTCAAGCTGAATGCCCATCTTCTTTTCGAAAATGGCGGTAGTGAGATCGGTCACCCAGCCGCGGAAGAAGTTAGTCACCAGGCCGACCAGCAGGTAGCTCACCGCCAGCGGGCCGAGCGGCAGGCCGAGGGTGGTCAGGCCGCTGGCGATCCCCAGATAGACAAACAGCTCGCCCGGGTTGATATGCGGGAACAGGCCGTTCATGGAGTGGCAGCTGTAGGATGCTGCCGCGTAGTAGCTCGGCTTGTAGCGTTCGGGCATAAAGCGCCCGAGGCTCAGGGTCATGGGGTTACAAAACACAAAGGTGCCAATGCAGGGCAGCAGCAGATAGCGGGAGAGGGGGTTACCTGCGCAGCGCTGGGCCAGCTTTTCAATCCGCTGCTGGCCGATAAAGTTGATCAGCGCATTCATGATCACCAGCAGGCTGATCAGCAGCGGCAGAATGCCGGTGACCATGCTGGTAAAGACCTCGCCACCTTTCTGAAACAGCCCGATAAACCACTCGGCGCCATGGGTGATGGTTTCTATCATTGTTTTCTCCTGTAGGGTATGTTCGCTCTGGCGGAGTAATAATAATCACTTTGAAAGGTTTTAAAGTGTTAAACAGATCTCACAATGAAAGAAAAAGTGATTATTTTGAAAGATAATAGGAAAGGTGACGGCGGCGTGGTGAAGAAGAGACTGAATTTACCTTTAGGCAGCGTAAAGATTTTGCCGGGTGCGTGTGCGCCCCTTCCTTGAGGTGTCCCGGATGCTTTACCATACTTGCCACTTATCGAATTCGTGAATGGATGTGTCATGTTCAAGCGTCGTTACGCAGCGCTACTCCCTGCGCTTATTCTGCTCTCCGCATGCAGTAGTAAACCGAAGACCGAAGAGGTCCAGCAAACGGCAGGCGCCCCTTCCGGCGGCTTCCTGCTGGAGCCTCAGCATAATGTGATGCAGATGGGGGGCGACTTTGCCAATAACCCTGCGGCGGAGCAGTTCATCGACAAAATGGTGAGCAAGCACGGCTTTAACAAAGCCCAGCTACAGGAGATCCTCTCCCAGGCGAAACGTCTGGATTATGTATTGCGACTGATGGATCGTCAGGCGCCGACCACCCAGCCTCCGGCCGGACCGAACGGCGCATGGCTGCGCTATCGCAAGCAGTTTATTACCCCGGATAACGTGCAGAATGGCGTGGCGTTCTGGAATCAGTATCAGGATGCACTGACCCGTGCCCAGCAGGTTTACGGCGTGCCGCCGGAGATCATCGTCGGGATTATCGGCGTGGAGACCCGCTGGGGCCGGGTGATGGGAAAAACCCGCATTCTTGATGCACTGGCGACCCTCTCCTTTAACTACCCGCGCCGGGCGGAATACTTCTCCTCTGAGCTGGAAACCTTCCTGCTGATGGCCCGTGACGAGCAGGACGACCCGCTGGATCTGAAAGGCTCCTTTGCTGGGGCGATGGGCTACGGCCAGTTTATGCCCTCCTCCTATAAGCAGTATGCGGTCGATTTCAATGGGGACGGGCACATCAACCTGTGGGATCCTGAAGATGCCATTGGCAGCGTCGCCAACTACTTTAAAGAGCATGGCTGGACGCCAGGCCAGCCGGTCGCGGTTATGGCTAACGGCCAGGCACCGGGGCTGGAGAACGGCTTTAAAACCCGCTACAGCGCGGCACAGCTGACCTCTGCCGGCCTCACGCCGCAGCAGCCGCTGAACGGCAATCAGCAGGTGAGCCTGCTACGTCTGGATATTGGCACCGGTTATCAGTACTGGTACGGCCTGCCGAACTTCTACACCATCACCCGCTACAACCACAGCACGCACTATGCGATGGCGGTCTGGCAGCTGGGGCTGGCGGTGGCCCAGGCGAGGGCGGCCTCGCCGTTCAGTTAACGCCTGAAAACGTGGGTGGCTTACGCCACTCACGTTTCACTCCTGGCCGGATGGCTACGTTTATTTTTTCTGAATCCCCCTCGTAAAAGCGCCACCTCATCCTCATATCTACCGACTAAAGTGCTATCTTGTGCTGCACGTTTTTATGGAGACAAAACGAGATGACTGACCATGAATTAATGCAGCTCAGTGAGAGGGTAGGGCAGGCGCTGAAACAGCGCGGTGCCACGGTCACCACGGCTGAGTCCTGTACCGGTGGCTGGGTGGCGAAAGCTATCACCGATATCGCGGGCAGTTCCGCCTGGTTTGAACGCGGTTTTGTCACCTACAGTAATGAAGCGAAAGCGCAGATGATTGGGGTTCGTGAGCCCACGCTCATCGAGCACGGCGCGGTGAGTGAACCGGTGGTCATTGAGATGGCGATTGGCGCCCTGCGTGCTGCCCGGGCGGACTATGCTATCTCTATTAGCGGCATCGCCGGGCCGGACGGTGGCAGCGAGGAAAAGCCTGTTGGAACAGTGTGGTTTGGCTTTGCGACGGCCCAAGGGGAGGGGATTACCCGCCGGGAATGCTTTAGCGGCGACCGTGAAAGCGTGCGTCGTCAGGCCACCGTTTATGCGTTAAAAACGCTCTGGCAACATTTTCTACAAAACACTTGATACTGTATGAGCATACAGTATAATTGCTGCAACAGAACAGAAATCCAAGGTGAAGCGCAGTTGTTTCACCCGGCATGAGAGGAAAAAATGGCTATCGACGAAAACAAACAGAAAGCGTTGGCGGCAGCACTGGGCCAGATCGAAAAGCAATTCGGTAAAGGTTCCATCATGCGCCTGGGTGAAGATCGTTCCATGGATGTAGAAACTATCTCCACCGGTTCGCTTTCTCTGGATATTGCACTGGGTGCTGGCGGCCTGCCTATGGGTCGTATCGTAGAGATCTACGGGCCAGAATCCTCCGGTAAAACCACCCTGACCTTACAGGTTGTGGCTGCTGCACAGCGCGAGGGCAAAACCTGTGCCTTTATCGATGCTGAGCACGCGCTGGATCCGGTTTACGCACGTAAACTGGGTGTTGATATCGACAACCTGCTCTGCTCGCAGCCGGATACCGGTGAGCAGGCACTGGAGATCTGTGACGCACTGGCGCGCTCTGGCGCAGTTGACGTAATCATCGTCGACTCCGTAGCGGCGCTGACGCCAAAAGCAGAAATCGAAGGCGAAATCGGTGACTCTCACATGGGCCTCGCGGCACGTATGATGAGCCAGGCGATGCGTAAGCTGGCCGGTAACCTGAAGCAGTCCAACACGCTGCTGATCTTCATCAACCAGATCCGTATGAAGATCGGTGTGATGTTCGGTAACCCGGAAACCACCACCGGTGGTAACGCGCTGAAATTCTACGCCTCCGTGCGTCTGGATATCCGCCGTATCGGTGCCGTTAAAGACGGTGAGAACGTGGTGGGTAGCGAAACGCGTGTGAAAGTGGTTAAGAACAAAATCGCTGCACCGTTCAAACAGGCTGAATTCCAGATCCTCTACGGCGAAGGCATCAACTTCTACGGCGAACTGGTTGACCTCGGCGTGAAAGAGAAGCTGATTGAGAAAGCGGGCGCCTGGTACAGCTACAACGGCGACAAGATTGGTCAGGGTAAAGCGAATGCTATCTCCTGGCTGAAAGAGAACCCGGCAGCAGCGAAAGAGATTGAGAAGAAGGTACGCGATCTGCTTCTCAACAATCAGGATGCTAAGCCAGACTTCACTGCGGATGACGCAGACGTAGAAGAAACCAACGAAGATTTCTAATCACTTGATGTAATAAAAGGGCTGCGATTGCGGCCCTTTTTTGCATTTGTTTTTCAGCAGGTGCTTTATGAGTGAATCATCCCCCCGACGCCCCGCCTGGAACCGTCTGCTTGATCGCGCGGTACGCATACTGAGCGTGCGCGACCATAGCGAACAGGAGCTGCGCCGCAAACTCATGGCGCCGGTCATGAGCAAAAACGGCCCGGAACAAATCGACGCGACCGCGGAAGATTATGACCGCATTATTGCCTGGTGTTACGAGCATAACTATCTGGACGATACCCGCTTCGTCTCTCGCTTTATCGCCAGCCGCAGCCGTAAAGGTTATGGCCCGGCGCGTATCCGCCAGGAGCTTAATCAGAAAGGTATCCCACGGGAAATCACAGAACGCGCGATGCGTGAATGCGAGATTGACTGGTGCGAACTGGCGCGGGAACAGGCGGTGCGAAAATATGGCGAACCGCTGCCGCGTGAATTTTCAGAAAAAGTCAAAATCCAGCGCTTTTTGCTCTACCGCGGTTTCCTGATGGAGGATATACAGGATATCTGGCGTAATTTTACCAATTGAACGCATGCGGGATTTTACTTCCCTCCAAAGAAAACTTATCTTATTCCCACTTTTTACAGTAGCTGGTCCGTCCAACAACGGTTGCGTAGTGGCCCGCTGTGACATTTCGTTAGCTTGATTTCAGGATAATTATGAGCAAGAGCACCGCTGAGATCCGACAGGCGTTTCTCGATTTTTTCCATAGTAAGGGACATCAGGTTGTTGCCAGCAGCTCCCTGGTACCGAACAACGATCCAACTTTACTTTTTACCAACGCCGGGATGAACCAGTTCAAGGATGTCTTCCTTGGTCTCGACAAGCGTAATTATTCCCGCGCGACCACCTCACAGCGTTGTGTACGTGCGGGTGGTAAACATAACGATCTGGAAAACGTCGGTTATACCGCACGTCACCACACCTTCTTCGAGATGCTGGGTAACTTCAGCTTCGGCGACTATTTCAAACATGACGCTATCCAGTACGCATGGGAACTGCTGACCGGTGAAAACTGGTTCAACCTGCCGAAAGAGCGCCTGTGGGTTACCGTCTACGAAACCGACGATGAAGCCTATGAAATCTGGGAAAAAGAGGTGGGTATCCCGCGCGAACGTATTATTCGCATCGGCGATAACAAAGGCGCCCCGTACGCGTCTGACAACTTCTGGCAGATGGGCGATACCGGTCCGTGCGGTCCTTGCACCGAAATCTTCTACGATCACGGCGACCACATCTGGGGCGGCCCTCCGGGTAGCCCAGAAGAAGATGGCGACCGTTACATCGAGATCTGGAACATCGTCTTCATGCAGTTCAACCGTCAGATCGACGGCACCATGGAGCCACTGCCGAAGCCATCCGTAGATACCGGTATGGGTCTGGAGCGTATTGCCGCAGTACTGCAGCACGTTAACTCCAACTACGACATCGATCTGTTCAGCACTCTGATTAAGTCCGTTGCCGACGTGACTGGCGCGACCGACCTGAGCAACAAATCCCTGCGCGTGATTGCCGACCACATCCGCTCCTGTGCATTCCTGATTGCTGACGGCGTGATCCCATCGAATGAAAACCGCGGCTACGTGCTGCGCCGTATCATTCGCCGCGCGATCCGCCACGGCAACATGCTGGGCGCGAAAGATACCTTCTTCTATAAGCTGGTGGGGCCGCTGATTGGCGTTATGGGCGCAGCGGGCGAAGAGCTGAAACGTCAGCAGGCGCAGGTTGAGCAGGTTCTGAAAACCGAAGAAGAGCAGTTTGCCCGTACCCTGGAACGTGGCCTGACCCTGCTGGACGACGAGCTGTCGAAGCTGAAAGGCGACACCCTGGATGGCGAAACCGCCTTCCGTCTGTACGACACCTATGGTTTCCCGGTTGACCTGACGGCTGATGTTTGCCGCGAGCGCAACATCAAAGTTGACGAAGCGGGCTTCGAAGCGGCAATGGAAGAGCAACGCCGTCGTGCGCGTGAGTCCAGCGGTTTCGGCGCCGATTACAACGCCATGATCCGCGTTGATGGCAGCAGCGAATTTGAAGGTTACGAGCATCTGGAAACTAACGGTACAGTCACTGCCCTGTTTGTTGACGGCAAAGCCGTAGAGAGCATCAGCGCGGGCCAGACTGCCGTTGTGGTTCTGGACAAAACGCCATTCTACGCTGAATCAGGCGGCCAGGTGGGTGATAAAGGCGAACTGAACGGCAATGGTTTTAGCTTTGCCGTCAGCGACACGCAGAAATATGGTCAGGCGATCGGCCACCAGGGGACGCTGGCATCCGGCGAACTGAAAGTGGGCGAGGGCGTTCAGGCTATCGTTGACGAAGCGCGCCGCGCACGTATTCGTCTGAACCACTCCGCGACGCACCTGATGCATGCCGCACTGCGCCAGGTTCTGGGTACGCACGTTGCGCAGAAAGGCTCGCTGGTAAATGACAAAGTGCTGCGTTTCGACTTCTCCCATTTCGAAGCGATGAAACCGGCAGAAATTCGCGCGGTGGAAGATCTGGTTAACACCCAGATCCGTCGTAACCTGCCGATCGAAACCAACATCATGGACCTCGAAGCGGCGAAGAACAAAGGCGCGATGGCTCTGTTCGGCGAGAAGTATGACGACCGTGTACGCGTGCTGAGCATGGGTGATTTCTCCACCGAGCTGTGTGGCGGTACCCACGCCAGCCGTACTGGCGACATCGGTCTGTTCCGCATCGTGTCCGAATCGGGTACAGCGGCAGGCGTTCGTCGTATCGAAGCGGTCACCGGTGAAGGCGCGATTGCTAGCCTCCATGCTGAGAGCGATCAGTTGCACGACATCGCGCAGCTGCTGAAGGGCGACAGTCAGAACCTGGGCGAGAAAGTGCGCAGCGTGATGGAACGTACCCGCCAACTGGAAAAAGAACTCCAGCAGCTGAAAGAGCAGGCTGCGGTTGCGGAGAGCGCAAACCTTTCCAGCAAAGCGGTTGAGATTAAAGGCGTTAAACTGCTGGTCAGCGAGCTGACGGGCGTTGAGCCGAAAATGCTTCGTACCATGGTCGACGATCTGAAGAACCAGCTCGGTTCAACGGTTATCGTTCTGGCAACGGTAGCGGAAGGTAAGGTTTCTCTGATTGCGGGCGTATCTAAGGACGTGATCGACCGTGTGAAAGCAGGGGAACTGATTGGTATGGTCGCTCAGCAAGTGGGCGGCAAAGGCGGTGGTCGTCCTGACATGGCGCAAGCCGGTGGTACGGACGCTGCGGCCCTCCCGGCAGCACTGGCCAGTGTAGAAAGCTGGGTAAATTCGAAACTGTAATAATTACAAAGCGTAATCAGACGCCATAACGACACCGTTATGGCGTACTGCGCTCTACGCTATCCATAATGATAAAGTCAGGTTGAGTTTGTGTATATCGGCTAAACTTACGTTTAACAGATTGTGATGCCGTGACTACCTACACATTACGTGTTTGTCATCGCTTACTTTTTGGCGTTATATGATGGATAATGCCGGGATACAAGAGACCCGACTCTTTTAATCTTTCAAGGAGCAAAGAATGCTGATTCTGACTCGTCGAGTTGGTGAGACCCTCATGATTGGGGATGAGGTCACCGTGACAGTTTTAGGGGTAAAGGGTAACCAGGTACGTATTGGTGTGAACGCCCCTAAAGAAGTCTCTGTTCATCGTGAAGAGATCTACCAGCGTATCCAGGCTGAAAAATCCCAGCAGTCAAGTTACTGATATTATCGCGTCTCGCTCTCTGGCGAGACGCACCCCTCCTGACATTCTCCTTCCTTAAAGTTACCGTTCTGTTTCGTTCGCTCTGTTTTTGACCACTCTCATCTCTTTTACTTCGCCAAAATCTACCGTTCTCCATGCAGAAGAGTGTAGAAAGAGGGGCAAAATACGTTTATAAAACACTCTCTTTGCAGGTTTTACGTCCGAATTGCCTGTGAATTGTGCAAACGATAAAAGCTTGTGGAAAATTGTTTGACTTATAAGTCCCAGAAAGTAATATATGCGCCACGCAGCGACGAGAAGCTCTTAGCGAGTTACTCGAAGCACTCGAAAGAGGCGTTGTGTGGTGAGGTGGCCGAGAGGCTGAAGGCGCTCCCCTGCTAAGGGAGTATGCGGTCAAAAGCTGCATCCGGGGTTCGAATCCCCGCCTCACCGCCATTTTGCATCCGTAGCTCAGCTGGATAGAGTACTCGGCTACGAACCGAGCGGTCGGAGGTTCGAATCCTCCCGGATGCACCATCTATTACTTCATATTGCTTTAGAAGTGATATGAATATCGAGCAGTACAGTAGTAAATCCCGATGCATCCGTAGCTCAGCTGGATAGAGTACTCGGCTACGAACCGAGCGGTCGGAGGTTCGAATCCTCCCGGATGCACCATATTCTCCGAGATAACAGCGAAGCTGTTGTTTCAAGGTCTGCGAGTTAATCGCCAGCACCAGGGAGGATAACGTTGCTTCAGCAACGGCCCGAAGGGTGAGGCGCAGCCGAGTAATCCTCCCGGATGCACCATCTTTTATTGCATGTCGATTTCGAAACGATATGTGGTATCGAGTAGTACAGTAGTAAATCCCGATGCATCCGTAGCTCAGCTGGATAGAGTACTCGGCTACGAACCGAGCGGTCGGAGGTTCGAATCCTCCCGGATGCACCATATTCTCCGAGAT
>NZ_JBBCPK010000076.1:0-21965 GCF_037150775.1 Leclercia sp. M50 | reverse complement strand
CGCAAATCAAATGAGGTAGAAAAATAGACCGCCCAGGTCATCAGGGCGCTACAGATGATGCCCAGCGCCACCCCGGCAAGCAACAGACGGCTCACCGAGAGATGACGGCGGGCGAAGCGCAACAGAATAAGGGTAACGATGAGCGCGCCGGCAATGGCACAGAGGCTCAGTTCCCCTCCTGACAGGGCTCCTCCCCCCAGCATCACAGCAGCAATCAACCCGACACCCGCCCCGTTCGAAACGCCCAGTAAGCCAGGCTCCGCCAGCGGATTATCAAACAGCGCCTGCATAATTGTCCCGCTTAGCGCCAGCGCAGCGCCCACCAGCACCACGGCCAGCGTGCGCGGCAGGCGGATTTGCCAGATAAAGAGCTCTCCCTGCGGCGTAAACCACGACTGCGGCCCGATCCACTGATCGCCCGCGCAAAGGCTCAGGCCCAGCGCGGTAATCAGCGCCAGCAGCAGTAAGAGCACTTTACGCAGATCGGAACGGTATTGCAGACGGGCAAATTCAGGCATTGGGATCATTTTGCGGGAGAAAGATGTAGTTGATTTTACGGTGGGTTTACAGCAGCGCAAAGAAAAAAGGCCGCTTTCGCGGCCTTTTTAGTTAGATCATCTCACTCTGCTTTGGGTGAAGCGTTTTCGACACGGCTTTTTAACTTCTGGCCGGGTCTGAAGGTCACCACGCGGCGAGCCGTAATGGGAATATCCTCACCCGTCTTCGGGTTACGACCCGGACGTTGATTCTTGTCGCGCAAATCAAAGTTACCAAAGCCGGAGAGTTTCACCTGCTCACCGTTTTCCAGAGCGCGACGGATCTCTTCGAAAAACAGCTCAACCAGCTCTTTGGCATCCCGTTTGCTAAGCCCAAGCTTATCAAACAGATATTCGGACATTTCAGCTTTTGTAAGCGCCATAGGTTCAATCCCTCAATGATGCCTGGAATCGCTCTTTTAATGCCTCTACACATTTGGCAACGGTAGCGGCAATCTCCTCTTCTTCGAGTGTACGGCTGGTATCCTGAAGGATCAGGCTGATAGCCAGGCTCTTAAAGCCCTCTGCCACGCCCTTGCCGCGGTACACGTCAAATAAGTTTACGCCAACTACCTGATTTACGCCAACTTTCTTACATTCGGCCAAAATATCTGCGGCAGGCACATTTTCGGCCACGACAACGGCGATATCACGACGGTTTGCCGGGAAGCGAGAAATCTCCTGAGCCTGAGGAATGACGCGGTCTGCGACCTTGTTCCACTCCAGCTCAAACGCCAGTGTACGGCCATTGAGATCGAGTTTGCGTTCCAGTTCCGGATGCACAACACCAATGAAACCAACGCGTTCACCTTTCAGATAAATCGCGGCACTTTGCCCCGGATGCAGCGCCGGAATAGCTTCAGCACGGAACTCAATTTCAGACAATTTACCGGTAAGTTCCAGTACAGCTTCCAGATCGCCTTTCAGATCGTAATAATCAACGCTGTTTTTACTGAGATCCCAGTGCTCTTCATAGCGGTTGCCGCAGATAGCGCCCGCCAGCATCAGATCCTGACGGATACCCAGGTTCGCCTGAGTGTCCGGCACAAAGCGCAGACCGGTTTCGAAAATGCGTACGCGGCTCTGCTGACGGTTCTGGTTGTAGACGATGGTAGTCAGCAGGCCGGTCAGCAGCGACAGGCGCATCGCGGACATCTCGCTGGAGATTGGGCTTGGCAGGATCAACGCTTCCTGGCCCGGGTGGATCAGCTGCTGCACTTTAGGGTCAACGAAGCTGTAGGTGATCACTTCCTGGTAACCTTTGTCGTTCAGCATGGTTTTCACACGCTTCAGAGAGAGGTCGGCTTCACGGTGGGAGCCCATCACCAGGCCAGCCTGTACCGGCTCATCAGGAATATTGTTGTAGCCGTAAACGCGGGCCACCTCTTCCACCAGATCTTCTTCGATCTCCATATCGAAACGCCAGCTTGGCGCAACGGCTGTCCACTGGTCCTGGCCTTCGGTTACTTCACAGCCCAGACGACGCAGAATGTCGCTCACCTGCGCATCGGCAATGTGGTGGCCAATCAGGCGATCCAGTTTGCTGCGGCGCAGGGTGATGGTCGCAGGCTTCGGCAGATGCGCCTCGCTGGTCACGTCAATAACCGGACCGGCTTCGCCACCGCAGATGTCGATCAGCAGGCGGGTAGCGCGCTCCATCGCTTTGTACTGCAGCGCCGGATCGACGCCGCGCTCATAGCGGTGAGAAGCGTCGGTATGCAGGCCGTGACGACGTGCGCGACCGGTAATGGAGAGCGGGCTGAAGAAGGCGCATTCCAGCAGCACGTTCTGGGTTTCATCGTTCACGCCGGAGTGGTCGCCGCCAAAGATGCCGCCCATCGCCAGCGCCTGGCCATGGTCGGCAATCACCAGCGTGTCGGCATTGAGTTTGGCTTCGCTGCCGTCGAGCAGAACCAGGGTCTCGCCCTCTTTCGCCATACGAACCACAATGCCGCCTTCAATGCGATCTTTATCGAACGCGTGCATTGGCTGACCCAGCTCCAGCAGAACGTAGTTGGTCACATCTACCACTGCATCAATGGAGCGGATGCCGCAGCGGCGCAGCTTCTCTTTCATCCACAGCGGAGTAGGCGCCTTAACGTTAATGCCTTTAACCACACGGCAAAGGTAGCGCGGACAGGCCTCTGGTGCGTCAACCTGAATCGATACCGTATCGTTGATGGTGGCAGCAACCGGTGCAATCTCTGGCACGTTCAGTTCGGTCTGGTTCAGCACAGCGACGTCGCGCGCAACGCCGATAATGCCTAAGCAGTCGGCACGGTTCGGCGTCACGCTGATTTCGATGGTGTTGTCATCGAGCTTCAGGTATTCGCGCAGGTCGGTACCGATCGGGGCATCTGCAGGCAGCTCAATGATGCCAGAGTGGTCGTCAGAAATACCCAGCTCAGAGTAAGAGCACAGCATGCCTTCAGATGGCTCGCCGCGCAGTTTCGCCGCTTTAATTTTGAAATCGCCAGGCAGTACCGCCCCAACGGTGGCCACGGCTACCTTCAGGCCCTGACGGCAGTTTGGCGCGCCGCAGACGATATCCAGCAGGCGTTCGCCGCCCACGTTCACTTTGGTGACACGCAGTTTGTCTGCATTCGGGTGCTGGCCGCACTCCACCACTTCACCCACAACGACGCCATTAAACGCACCTGCAACCGGCTCAACGCCGTCCACTTCCAGGCCTGCCATGGTGATCTGGTTAGAGAGCGCCTCGCTGTCGAGCGCGGTGTTTACCCATTCGCGTAACCACAGTTCACTGAATTTCATTGTTCTGTCCTGCCCTTATTTAAACTGTTTGAGGAAACGCAAATCGTTTTCGAAGAAAGCGCGTAAGTCGGTCACGCCATAACGCAGCATGGTCAGACGCTCCATCCCCATACCGAACGCAAAGCCGGAGTAAACTTCCGGATCGATGCCGACGTTACGCAGGACGTTCGGGTGCACCATGCCGCAGCCCAGCACTTCCAGCCATTTGCCGTTTTTACCCATCACGTCAACTTCGGCAGAAGGTTCAGTGAACGGGAAGTAGGAAGGACGGAAACGGATCTGCAGATCTTCTTCAAAGAAGTTGCTCAGGAAGTCGTGCAGAGTACCTTTCAGGTTGGTAAAGCTGATGTTTTTATCCACGATCAGCCCTTCCATCTGGTGGAACATCGGGGTGTGGGTCTGGTCGTAGTCGTTACGATAGACGCGGCCCGGCGCGATAATGCGGATTGGCGGCTGCTTCTCTTTCATGGTACGGATCTGTACGCCAGAGGTCTGGGTACGCAGCAGACGGGTAGCATCGAACCAGAAAGTGTCGTGGTCAGCACGTGCCGGGTGATGGCCTGGGATATTCAGGGCATCGAAGTTATGGTAATCGTCTTCGATTTCCGGGCCGGTCGCCACGGTAAAGCCGAGCTCACCGAAGAAACTTTCAATGCGGTCGATAGTCCGCGTGACCGGATGCAGACCACCGTTTTCAATACGACGACCCGGCAGGGAGACGTCGATGGTTTCTGCAGCCAGACGCGCATTCAGCGCAGCGCTTTCCAGCGCGTTTTTACGCTCGTTCAGCGCCTGCTGAACCTGCTCTTTGGCTTCGTTAATTACCGCACCTGCAGCCGGGCGCTCTTCTGGCGGCAATTCACGCAGGGTAGTCATTTGAAGGGTCAATTGCCCTTTCTTGCCCAGATATTCCACGCGGACATTGTCTAACGCGGCAACATCTGAGGCCTGGTTAATGGCGGCCGTTGCACTGGCAACCAGCTCTGCGAGATGTGACATGGTTTTCCTCGTTATGTAGCGATATTTACAAGCGGCAGATACGAAAAAAGCCTCCATCAGGAGGCTTTCTGGCGCTGTTTTCCGTTTCGTCTTTCACGCGCTAGCCTCCTGATGTCAGGTGCTAAAGTAAAAGAAGAAGCGGAAAATAGCAGCATTCATGCTTGCGTTACCTTGTGTGGTATGGGACCTGTCGCCCTATTGAAAAGGGTCGCCAGAAAATTGTCAATGTTTTGATGCTGTTGAAACGAAAAGAGGGAGCAGAGCTCCCCCTTTCAACTGGCTTATGCCAGAGCTGCTTTCGCTTTTTCGACCAGAGCGGTGAACGCTACTTTGTCGAATACTGCGATGTCAGCCAGGATCTTACGGTCGATTTCAACAGAGGCTTTTTTCAGGCCGTTGATGAATTTGCTGTAAGAAATACCGTTCTGACGTGCTGCTGCGTTGATACGCGCAATCCACAGTTGACGGAACTGACGCTTACGCTGACGACGGTCACGGTAAGCGTACTGACCTGCTTTGATAACAGCCTGGAAGGCAACGCGGTATACGCGTGAACGCGCACCGTAGTAGCCTTTAGCTTGTTTCAAAATTTTCTTGTGACGTGCACGTGCAATTACACCACGTTTTACGCGAGCCATGTGTGCTCTCCTGTATCTATTCTAAGGTAAAAAAGTTAAACGTTAACGACTTATGCGTACGGCAGGCACGCGATTACCAGGCCCAGATCGCCTTTAGAAACCATGGCTTTTGGACGCAGGTGACGTTTACGCTTGGTAGCTTTCTTAGTCAGAATGTGACGCAGGTTAGCGTGCTTGTGCTTAAAACCACCTTTACCGGTTTTTTTGAAGCGCTTAGCAGCACCGCGTACGGTCTTAATTTTTGGCATTTTAATAACTTCCACTTCGCATTGTTAAATAAACGAAACGTAGGCGAACAAAACCTGCGAAGCCTGTCGGCTCCACAGGAATTGCTACTTGAAGGCCTTACTGTTTCTTCTTAGGAGCGAGCACCATGATCATCTGGCGGCCTTCGATCTTCGTAGGGAAGGATTCGACTACTGCCAGTTCACTCAGATCGTCACGGACGCGGTTAAGCACTTCCATACCGATCTGTTGGTGGGCCATCTCACGACCGCGGAAACGCAGCGTGATCTTGGCCTTATCGCCATCTTCCAGAAAGCGAATCAGGCTGCGGAGTTTTACCTGATAATCGCCATCGTCGGTACCAGGACGGAATTTAATTTCCTTAACCTGGATAACTTTTTGCTTCTTCTTCTGTTCCTTAGAAGACTTACTCTTTTCATAAAGGAACTTGCCGTAGTCCATGATACGACAAACTGGCGGTTCGGCGTTAGGGCTGATTTCAACTAAATCTACTCCAGCTTCTTCAGCCTTTTCGATTGCTTCTCTCAGACTCACAATCCCCAGCTGCTCGCCTTCCAGACCTGTTAAGCGAACTTCCTGGGCGCGAATCTCGCCATTGATACGATTCGGACGTGCCGTTTGAACTCGTTTTCCGCCTTTAATACCTTATTCCTCCAGTTGTTGAAGACTGCGGCTGCGAATCTCTTGTTGCAGCTTCTCAATCACTTCACTTACGTCCAGGCTGCCCAGGTCTTTACCACGGCGGGTGCGAACGGCAACTTTGCCTGCTTCCACCTCTTTATCACCACAGACCAACATATACGGGACACGACGTAAAGTGTGCTCGCGGATTTTAAAGCCAATCTTCTCATTTCTCAAGTCTGCTTTTACGCGAATGCCCGCATTTTGTAGTTTCTGCGTCAATTCTTTAACGTAATCAGCCTGAGAATCGGTAATGTTCATCACCACTACCTGCACCGGCGCAAGCCAGGTTGGGAAGAAGCCAGCGAACTCTTCGGTCAGGATGCCGATGAAGCGCTCCAGAGAACCGAGAATCGCACGGTGAATCATTACCGGAACCTGACGCTCGTTGTCTTCGCCAACGTAAGAGGCGCTTAAACGCTGCGGCAGGGAGAAGTCCAGCTGTACAGTACCGCATTGCCATGCACGATCGAGGCAGTCATACAGGGTAAATTCAATTTTCGGACCGTAAAATGCGCCTTCGCCCAGCTGGTATTCAAACGGGATACCGTTCTCTTCCAGCGCGACGGCCAGGTCCGCCTCAGCACGATCCCAGGTCTCGTCACTGCCGATACGTTTTTCAGGACGAGTTGAGAGTTTGACCACGATCTTCTCGAAGCCAAAGGTGCTGTACATATCGTAGACCATACGAATACAGGCGTTAACTTCATCACGCACCTGATCTTCAGTACAGAAGATATGCGCGTCATCCTGCGTAAAGCCACGAACACGCATCAGGCCATGCAGCGCGCCTGATGGCTCGTTACGGTGGCAGCTACCGAACTCCGCCATACGCAGCGGCAAGTCGCGGTAGGATTTCAGACCCTGGTTGAAGATCTGAACGTGACCCGGACAGTTCATCGGCTTAATGCAGTATTCACGGTTCTCAGAAGAGGTGGTGAACATTGCATCTTTGTAGTTGTCCCAGTGGCCGGTTTTTTCCCACAGCACACGGTCCATCATGAACGGGCCTTTCACTTCCTGATACTGGTACTCTTTCAGCTTGGAGCGTACGAACGTCTCCAGTTCGCGGAAGATAGTCCAGCCATCGTTATGCCAGAACACCATACCCGGCGCCTCTTCCTGCATGTGATACAGGTCGAGCTGTTTACCGATTTTACGGTGGTCACGCTTCGCCGCTTCTTCCAGACGCTGCAGGTACGCGTTCAGGGCTTTTTTGTCGGCCCAGGCGGTACCGTAAATGCGTTGCAGCATCTTATTGTTGCTGTCGCCACGCCAGTAAGCGCCTGCGGTCTTCATCAGCTTGAAGTGATGGCAGAAACGCATGTTCGGCACGTGCGGTCCACGGCACATGTCGACATATTCTTCATGATGATACAAGCCAGGCTTATCATCATGGGCAATGTTTTCATCAAGAATAGTGACTTTATAGGTTTCACCACGCTTCACGAAGGTTTCACGCGCTTCGTGCCAGCTCACTTTCTTCTTAATGACGTCATAGTTGCTCTCAGCCAGCTCGTGCATACGCTTTTCGAGGGCTTCGATATCTTCCTGGGTCAGGGTGTGGTCAAGGTCAACGTCATAGTAGAAGCCGTTGTCGATAACCGGGCCGATAGCCATTTTGGTGTGAGGCCACAGCTGTTTGATCGCATGACCGAGCAGGTGTGCGCAGGAGTGACGAATGATCTCCAGACCTTCTTCGTCTTTCGCGGTGATGATCGACAGCTTCGCATCGTTTTCAATTAAATCGGAAGCATCAACCAGCTCACC
Organism: Leclercia sp. M50; assembly: GCF_037150775.1. Lineage (NCBI taxonomy): Bacteria > Pseudomonadati > Pseudomonadota > Gammaproteobacteria > Enterobacterales > Enterobacteriaceae > Leclercia > Leclercia sp. M50. The sequence continues at coordinate 14,320 of NZ_JBBCPK010000076.1, read as the reverse complement.
ATCTACGCGGCCAGCAATAGTGGCTTTCGCCAGTCCCGGGCCGATATCCAGCGCAACATCCATTGGGCTGACGGCGCGGTCAAAATGGCGTTGGCTGCCATCAGGAAGAGTAATAACAGGCATTTTATATCCTTATTTGCAGTGATGCCCCACACATAAGAGCATATGCAAAGAAAATAATCTTTAATTTACAGTGGATTGCAAAACCATCTGACCAACAATCGTCAAATTGGCCCGCAACCATGCACAGGATCGAAATCAGATAAATGACAATTTACGATCAGCCCGAAGATGGTAACACTAACAAAAGGGTGAAAACACCCTTTACAGGCAGAATGAACGCGTTAGTACTTTTGCATGAGTTTGACGTGGAATTTCAGACAGCTGCTCGCAATAGCGGGCTGCTAAGCTATTCTTGAAAAGGTCCTTCAACATTCCATGGGGCAAATTATGAACGTATCCAGCAAAACAGTCGTTATCCTGAACATTCTTTCTGCCACCGCCTTACTCGTCATTCTGGCAGATAAGTTTCACTGGTTTTGACGCGTGTTGTTGCAGGCGCCTGAGGATGTAGCATCCCGGTGAAGCGCAATTATCTTTGTTCTTTGGTAAACTCCATGAATCAATGAACAAGGATGATCGGATGCCAACGAAACGCTTTACAAAAAAACACTGGAAGATGGTGATTGTGTTAATCGCCATCTGCGTTGCCATGCTGTTATTACGCTGGGCGGCAATGCTTTGGGGTTAATCGTCTCGCCTTCCCCTACGCCATAACGGTATTTCGCGTCTTGTAGGTAATAATGGCGCGAATATAAAACCGCGTTCTATATAACTTTACAAAAATGACAAAAATAAAAAAACCGGTACATCAAAATCCGGTTTTTTTAGTGGCAATAACAGCCCGTAAATGAATGGAGATAATCTGACAAATCGATCAGGACCATTCACCGGCGACCAGTTTATGCACGTCGAATGCGTCATCCATGGACTGCCCGGTAGATTGCGAACCCGGGGCGATGTTTGATCCGGCTTCTACATCAGAGGCTTTGGTAATGCCGATTTGTGTAGAGGTGTCACTGGCAGAGTTATATACAGCGTCAGCGGCAAATGCGCCGAATGACAGTGCAGAAAGCACCAATGCTGCAGATGCAGTTGCGATTTTATTCATAATGTTTTTCTCTTACTGAATTAATACAGACCAACTTAAGGCAATATCTAGCCTGTGTTCATAGTTTAGATCTGGATCACACTTTTGCATAGTCAAAATATTTATCAATTCGTGTCAAATAAACTGAATAGTTAACGAAGCGAGGAATTATGGAGAGAATATGGAGATATCGGCTGCCGCTATATTCTAAAACAGTGTTTATTATTTATCAGCACAAAAATTAAAAACGGGCCAATATATTCTTGGCCCGCGATAATTACATTTTGTAGCCCAGAGAGACCGTGGTTCTGCGATCGGTGTGTTCTGGCGCAGACGCTGGCGGCTCGGAATTCCAGGTCACATTGTATGCAACTTTCAGCCCGAAATGGGCGTTGATTGCCACGTTGAGCGCGGTTTCGGAGTTGACGGTGGTGTCGTCAGCGCCAAAGACAGAAACGCCCTGGCTGAATTTCGCGTTATCGGTCATCTGCCATGCATAGGTTCCGGACGCGTAGCCCAGCGGCTGAGTTTCCGTGTCGCCGTCAGTGTATTCGTCATAACGTACGCCCGGACCAAATTCAAAGCGGAAGCTGTGTACCGGACCGTTCAGGAACTGCCGACCGTAACCGGCGGTCGCAACGTCACGCTCACGATAGCCGTTATAGCGATCGGTTAACCAGCTTGCCTGGCCAAACAGATAGTCATAGTCGGTCACATTGAAACGGCTACGCCCACCTACCGCATATTTCTCGGAAGAACGCTCATCGTTAGAAGAGGTGTTACTTGCGTTACCCCACAGCGACCAGGCGGTAGTATTGCCGTACCAGGTCAGGGTGGTGTCTGCGGTCAGGGAGGAGCTTTTCGTATTGCCCGATTGCGCCAGATAACCTGCGTTAAGGTTGCCTTCGAAGGGTTTCTGTGCAGTGGAGGGATCATCCATGACAGTAAAAACGGAATCATCGGCTGCTGCATTCATTGACGCAAGCAGGCCTCCCGCTAACATCATCGCAGCGGGTACTGTCTTTAAGAGCTTCATTTATAAAGAGTCCGTACAACAAAAAAAGAGACCATTACGGTCCCGGAAACTTTCTTGCGGATCAATGCCATGGGATCCTTGGAAAGGTAACAAATTATAAAAAGGCTCAAATAACATAGCAATGATTTCTTGTTTCATTTTTGGAATAAGAACGATCTCAAAGCCCTCTAATATTTATAAAAAACAGTCACGTTACGTAAAGATATTTATATTAGAAATCATATTGTTATTTCTTTCGCTTCTGTGGGTTCGGTGCCAGGCTTAATGCAAACCTCACTTACAGGAGATAAGCATGGATCGTATTTTTACGTTGACGCTCTCCCCTTCCCTGGACAGCGCTACCCTGACGGCACAAATCTATCCTGAAGGTAAACTCCGCTGCAGCGTGCCGGTCTTTGAGCCCGGCGGCGGCGGCATTAACGTCGCCCGCGCTATTACGCACCTTGGCGGAAAAGCCACAGCCATCTTCCCCGCGGGCGGTGCGACGGGCGAACATCTCGTCTCACTCCTTGCCGACGAGCAGGTTGCCGTCGATACGGTTGAGGCCCGGGACTGGACCCGGCAAAACCTGCATGTTCACGTTGAATCCTCTAACGAGCAATACCGCTTTGTGATGCCTGGTGCGACATTAAGCGAAGATGAGTTTCGCCAGCTTGAAGAGAAAGTGCTGGCCATCGAAAGCGGCGCATTGCTGGTTATCAGCGGCAGTCTGCCACCGGGTGTGAAAACCGAAAAACTGACGCAGCTGATCCGCGCTGCCCAGCAGAACGGCATTCGCTGCATTGTCGATAGCTCCGGGGAGGCGCTCAGCGCCGCGCTGACGCTTGGCAATATTGAGCTGGTAAAACCCAACCAGAAAGAGCTGAGCGCGCTGGTCAATCGTGACCTCAGCCAGCCGGACGATGTGCGTAAGGCCGCCGAGGAGTTAGTGAAAAGCGGCAAAGCGCGGCGGGTCGTCGTCTCCCTGGGACCGCAGGGGGCGCTGGCCGTTGATGAAACCGGCTCGGTACAAGTGGTACCGCCGCCGATGAAAAGCCAGAGCACCGTCGGCGCAGGTGACAGCATGGTCGGCGCCATGACCCTGAAACTGGCGCAGGGCGCATCCTTACGGGAGATGACCCAGTACGGGGTGGCAGCAGGCAGCGCGGCGACCATTAATCACGGTACCCGGCTCTGCTCGCTGGAAGACACGCAAAAAATATTCAAGTATCTGGCAAATGCGTAATGACAGCCCTCCCGGTTAGCCGGCGAGGGCGACAAATAGCATGAATCGACTATGCTAAAAAATTTCGGGATAACAACGAGGTGAATGATGAGCAGTGGAGAGATTGCGCGCTACGTGGTAACCATTAAAGTGCATGAAGATACGCTGACCGAGCTCAACGAAATGAACAACAACCTCACCCGCGGAGGTTTTTTACTGACCATGACTGACGATGAGGGCACGCTGCATGAGCTAGGCACCCATACTTATGGTCTGGTTACCCCGCTGAGTGAAGACGAGGTGAAGGCGCTGGCGTCGGGGCTGGTTGAGAGCGCAACCGGGAAAGAGCCGCAGGTAGAAGTCACGCGCTGGGAAAACTGGCAAAAAGAGCAACAATAAATGCCCGAGGGCCAACCAAACGGCCCAACTGTGCGTTAGCTCGTATTTTTTTACCATAGTTTCACGCTAACTTTATGATCTGGCAGACAACATGGGAGAGCGATCATGTGGCAGGCTATCAGTCATCTTTTGAGTGAACAGTTGGGCGAAGGTGAAATTGAACTGCGTAATGAGCTGCCAGGAGGCGAAATCCACGCCGCGTGGCATCTGCGCTATGCGGGCCTCGATCTCTTCGTAAAATGTGACGAACGTGAACTGTTACCGATATTCACAGCAGAAGCCGATCAGCTGGAACTGCTCTCCCGCAGCAAAACCGTATCTGTTCCTACAGTCCGGGCCGTCGGTAGCGATCGCGACTACAGTTTTCTGGTGATGGACTATCTCCCTCCCCGCCCGCTCGACGCGCATAATGCCTTTATTCTGGGGCAGCAAATCGCCCGCCTGCATCAGTGGAGCGAGCAACCACAGTTTGGCCTCGATTTTGACAACGACCTCTCCACCACGCCACAACCCAACGCTTGGCAGCGACGCTGGTCAACCTTCTTTGCCGAACAGCGCATCGGCTGGCAGCTGGAGCTGGCGGCGGAAAAAGGGCTGGCGTTCGGCAATATTGACGCCATTGTCGATCATATTCAGCAGCGCCTGGCCTCGCACCAGCCGCAGCCTTCGCTGCTGCATGGCGATTTATGGTCGGACAACTGCGCGCTGGGGCCGAACGGCCCCTACATCTTCGACCCGGCCTGTTACTGGGGAGACAGAGAGTGCGATCTCGCCATGCTGCCGCTCCATCCTGAACAGCCGCCGCAAATTTACGACGGCTACCAGTCGATATCACCCCTGCCGGCAGATTTTCTGGAAAGGCAACCGGTGTATCAGCTCTATACGCTGATGAACCGCGCCATTCTGTTTGGTGGGGAGCATATGGTGAATGCGCAGCGAGCGCTGGAGCGGGTACTGGCGGCATAACGCGCAGGCTGCCGGGCTTCAGCGCCCGGCAGCGAACGCTTAGATCAGGCCGAGCAGCGAAAACAGGAAATACCCGGCGACGATCATCAGCACGGGCAGCACGTAGAGCGTGAATATTTGCAGGAAAATAGTGTTATTCGGTACCACAATACGTGATTCGATCTGCTCACGGGTCAAGCCCTCCTCCCCTCTCGCTTTCTCCAGAATCAGCTGCGCCTCCAAACCTTCGCGGATCATGCGCGTCTGGCGGCGCATCCGCGCTCCCGAGGCCTGCAGCGCGAGGGCAATAAAGATCAGGGCAAAAATAATCCAGAACGCGATGTTTATCCCCTGCCGAAAATCAGGCGTGGGCGAGTTGTACCAGAAAAAGTTCAGGAATGGGGTATTGAACCGCATCATCTCAATCATGACATGGGCAAAATCAAGCATCACGGCATTAATCCCGGCCTGCTTCTCGCTGTGGTCATAGATAAATTTCAGAACAGAAATAATGGTCGAGATAACTGATGGGATAAAAATCACCCATCCGGCGATCTGTTTCAGTATCGCAACGCGACCAGCTTGTTGATATGTCATTGGTTCCTCATTATGAAATTACATCCTTTGTGGCTAAGTTTACCTGCTGGATCTCATTTTCGCCCGCTCTTTACTGGCGATATGCTAAATTGCCAGGGTGAGGTAGCGCTTACCGCTGCTAAAACCAACGAAAGGAGAGGTTGCATGTCGACGCCACGTCAAATTGTTGCTGCCATTTTTGATATGGATGGATTACTGATTGATTCTGAGCCGCTGTGGGATCGGGCTGAACTGGATGTAATGGCGAGCCTGGGTGTGGATATCAGCCGCCGTCACGAGCTGCCGGATACCCTCGGCCTGCGCATCGATATGGTGGTTGATCTCTGGTACGCCCACCAGCCGTGGGTAGGTCCAGGCCGGGATGAAGTGACCGATCGCATTATCAACCGCGCCATTACGCTGGTGGAAGAGACCCGTCCCTTACTCAAAGGCGCGCGTGAGGCCGTATTACTCTGTAAAGAGCAGGGACTGAAGGTCGGTCTGGCCTCCGCCTCGCCGCTGCATATGCTGGAGAAGGTACTGATCATGTTCGATCTGCGCGACAGCTTCGACGCGCTGGCCTCGGCAGAAAAGCTCCCGTACAGCAAGCCGCATCCGCAGGTCTATATGGATTGCGCCGCGAAACTGGGCGTCGACCCGACCGCCTGCGTGGCGCTGGAAGACTCGGTAAATGGCATGATTGCCAGTAAAGCGGCCCGGATGCGCTCAATTGTTGTGCCTGCGGAAGAGAACCAGCACGACGCGCGTTACGCACTGGCCGATGTCAAACTGACCTCCCTGCAGGCGCTTACCGTGGCGCATCTGCGCGGGTAATGGTCACTGGCGGGCAGCACCCTGTTGCCCGCAAACATGACCGCCTTAAAAATTTTTGAAACACCATTTCATTTTAATTTGATCTTCCTGATAACTGATTCTATGCTTACCTCAGAACAACTATACCCCCCTACACACTGAGGTCTGTATGATACTGGATGCCTTTAATCTTTCAGGAAAAGTTGCCATCGTTACCGGCTGTGATACCGGCCTCGGCCAGGGCATGGCGCTGGGTCTGGCCCAGGCTGGATGCGATATTGTCAGCGTCAATCGCCGCGTTCCGGAAGAGACCGCCGCAGGCGTGAAGGCGCTGGGGCGCCGGTTTCTGGCTATTCAGGCCGACCTCAGCAAGCAGGATGCCATTGAAAGTCTGGTTGAACAGGCGGTGACCGGCATGGGGCGGGTCGATATCCTGGTGAATAACGCCGGAACCATTCGCCGGGAAGATGCGTTGAACTTCAGTGAGAAAGACTGGGATGATGTGATGAACCTCAACCTGAAGTCGGTCTTTTTCCTCTCTCAGGCCGTGGCCCGCCAGTTTATTGCCCAGGGGCAAGGGGGCAAAATTATCAATATCGCTTCCATGCTCTCCTTCCAGGGGGGGATCCGCGTTCCCTCTTATACCGCGTCAAAAAGCGGCGTGCTGGGGCTCACCCGGCTGCTAGCCAACGAGTGGGCACAACATGGTATTAACGTAAATGCCATCGCCCCGGGGTACATGGCGACCAACAACACCCAGCAGCTACGCGACGACGAACAGCGCAGCAAAGAGATCCTCGACCGTATTCCGGCGGGTCGCTGGGGCAAGCCGGACGATCTCCAGGGCCCGGCGGTATTTCTGGCCTCTTCCGCCTCGGACTATGTGAACGGTTATACCCTTGCCGTCGATGGTGGCTGGCTGGCGCGTTAACAGCTTTGTGACAAAGAGTTACACCGTCACTACTTCCGTATACTGTATAAAATCCCTATACTGGATGCATCGACAGTTTAGTGGGTTTTATCATGACGGCGGAAGGTCATCTGCTTTTTTCTCTCGCCTGCGCAGTGTTTGCCAAGAACGCTGAGCTTACACCAGTGCTGGCGCAGGGTGACTGGTGGCATATTGTGCCATCGGCGGTTTTGACCTGCCTGTTACCGGATATCGATCATCCTAAGTCGCTGCTCGGGCAGCGGCTGAAGTGGATCTCCAAACCCATTGCCCGCGCCTGCGGCCATCGTGGCTTTACCCACAGCCTGCTGGCGGTGTTCGCCGCCCTGACCCTCTTCTATTTAAAAGTACCGGATAGCTGGCTCATCCCCGCAGACGCCATTCAGGGAATGGTGCTGGGTTACCTGAGCCATATCCTGGCCGACATGCTCACCCCGGCTGGGGTTCCCCTCCTCTGGCCCTGCCGCTGGCGTTTTCGTTTGCCTATCCTCCGGCCGCAAAAAGGTAACCAGCTGGAGCGTGCGCTGTGCATGGCGCTGTTTGCCTGGGCCGTCTGGATGCCACAGACGCTGCCTGAAAACGGCGCCGTGCGCTGGTCTTCACACATGATCAATTCGCTGCAATTTCAGTTCAACCGCTTTATTCATCTGCAAAGTGAGCAGTAACTGGACAAACTTAACCGTTTTGGCATAACCCATTCCATTTGGATATAAGCGACTGGATCACACTTCTGCTAACCTTGCGCCAACAAGGTCGGACTGATACCGATCTGATATTAAATCAGGAGAACGGGGATGAATTTTCCATTAATCGCGAACATTGTGGTGTTCGTCGGCCTACTGCTGTTGCTGGCGCAGGCGCGTCATAAACAGTGGAGCCTGGCTAAAAAAGTGCTGGTCGGACTGGTCATGGGCGTTGTCTTTGGCCTGGCGCTGCAGGCCATTTACGGTTCCAGCAATCCGGTACTGAAAGAGTCTATTCAGTGGTTTAACGTTGTCGGTAACGGCTATGTACAGCTGCTGCAGATGATCGTCATGCCGCTGGTCTTCGCCTCTATTCTGAGCGCGGTTGCCCGTCTGCATAACGCCTCCCAGCTGGGGAAAATCAGCTTTCTGACCATCGGTACGCTGCTGTTTACTACGCTTATCGCGGCGCTGGTCGGTGTGCTGGTCACCAACCTGTTTGGCCTGACGGCAGAAGGCCTGGTGCAGGGCACCGCGGAGACCGCGCGCCTGACCGCCATCGAGACCAACTATGCGGGTAAAGTGGCGGATCTCACCGTTCCGCAGATGCTGCTCTCCTTTATCCCGAAAAACCCGTTTGCCGATCTGACCGGGGCCAACCCGACGTCTATCATCAGCGTGGTAATTTTTGCCGCCTTCCTGGGCGTAGCTGCCCTGAAGCTGCTGAAAGATGATGCGCCGAAAGGCCAGCGCGTACTGACCGCCATCGATACCCTGCAGAGCTGGGTGATGAAGCTGGTGCGTCTGGTGATGCAGCTGACCCCGTATGGCGTTCTGGCGCTGATGACCAAAGTGGTTGCGGGCTCGAACCTCCAGGACATCATCAAGCTGGGTAGTTTCGTGGTGGCCTCGTATCTCGGTCTGGGCATTATGTTTGTGGTTCACGCCATTCTGCTCAGCGTAAACGGCGTCAGCCCGCTGAAATACTTCCGCAAAGTGTGGCCGGTACTGACCTTCGCCTTTACCAGCCGCTCCAGCGCCGCCTCCATTCCACTGAACGTGGAAGCGCAGACCCGTCGTCTGGGCGTGCCGGAATCGATTGCCAGCTTCTCTGCCTCCTTCGGTGCAACGATTGGCCAGAACGGTTGTGCGGGTCTCTATCCTGCCATGCTGGCGGTGATGGTTGCCCCAACGGTTGGGATTAACCCGCTGGATCCGGTATGGATTGCGACCCTGGTGGGGATTGTCACCGTGAGCTCTGCCGGTGTGGCCGGTGTGGGCGGCGGCGCAACCTTCGCGGCACTGATTGTTCTGCCTGCGATGGGTCTCCCGGTAACGCTGGTGGCTCTGCTGATCTCCGTTGAACCGTTGATCGACATGGGGCGTACCGCACTGAACGTCAGCGGCTCCATGACCGCCGGGACGCTGACCAGCCAGTGGCTGAAGCAGACCGACAAAACTATCCTGGCAAGTGAAGATGACGCGGAGCTCGCGCACCGTTAATCGCCTTCTGAGTTAAAAAAAACCGCCTTCAGTAATGACGGCGGTTTTTTTATCTCTGTTAATCCTCAACCTCTTCATCCTGACGGACCTGTAGCGCCCAGCGCTGGGCTGATTCCGGTACGGTAAAAGCTGGAGAACGACGAAAACGCTCCCCGATCAGCACAAAGGCCACATATTTGCCGCGTAACAGCCAGACGTCACGAAAGCCATCCATTTTGGTGGCATGTTCTGGCGGCGCAGGTTCAACGCGAGGCTGGTAACTGATCACAGGGCGGTTTTGTTGGCGAAGAGGTTTCATAAGCAGCAGTTTCACTAAACAAACATAAAAATCAGCAAATTCTTATCATAGCCGATTGCCCCTCCTGCGTCGCGCCTCACGTGTCTTATGCAACATAAGCTCTGACCTTAGATCGGCCTTTCACCCGGTTTATAACCCGTAATGTTCTATAGTTATTGAGTTTTGACGCAAAAACGGCCGCATTTCAGCAATGAAAAGGAGACGAGTGCAATGTCGCAAAATGATAAGACCCATAAACCTGAACAGTCCCCGCTTCACGATGCCAGCGAAGCGAAACCCGGAATGGACTCGCTGGCCCCGGCAGACGGTTCTCACCGCGCAAGTCCAGTCCCTACTCCGCCAGGCCAGGAGCCGACGGCCCCCGGCAGCATGAAGGCACCTGATACCGGCAACCAGAAACTGAATGCGCTGGAGGGGGTTCGCAAAGGGGGAGAAAACTTCCCGTTGACCACCAACCAGGGCGTGCGTATCAGTGACGATCAGAACTCCCTTCGTGCCGGTACGCGCGGTCCCACCCTGCTGGAAGACTTTATCCTGCGGGAGAAGATAACCCACTTTGACCATGAACGTATCCCGGAGCGCATCGTACACGCCCGCGGCTCCGCCGCACACGGCTATTTCCAGCCTTACAAAAGCCTGAAAGAGATTACTAAAGCCGATTTCCTGTCGGATCCGGATAAAATCACGCCGGTTTTTGTACGCTTTTCCACGGTACAGGGCGGCGCAGGTTCCGCCGACACGGTGCGCGATATTCGCGGTTTCGCCACCAAGTTTTACACCGATGAAGGCGTTTTTGATCTGGTGGGCAACAACACACCGATCTTCTTTATTCAGGACGCACACAAGTTCCCCGATTTTGTTCACGCCGTAAAACCGGAACCTCACTGGGCTATTCCCCAGGGCCAGAGCGCACACGATACCTTCTGGGATTACGTGTCGCTGCAGCCGGAAACCCTGCACAACGTGATGTGGGCGATGTCCGACCGCGGCATTCCGCGCAGCTACCGCACCATGGAGGGCTTTGGCATTCATACCTTCCGGCTGATTAACGCCGAAGGCAAAGCCACCTTTGTGCGCTTCCACTGGAAACCGGTCGCCGGTAAAGCCTCGCTGGTATGGGATGAGGCGCAAAAGCTCACCGGGCGCGATCCAGACTTCCATCGCCGCGATCTGTGGGAATCCATTGAAGCGGGCGACTTCCCGGAATTTGAGCTCGGTTTCCAGCTGATCCCGGAAGAGGACGAGTTCAAGTTTGATTTTGATATCCTCGATCCGACCAAGCTCATTCCCGAAGAGCTGGTGCCGGTTCAGCTGGTGGGCAAAATGGTGCTCAACCGTAACCCGGACAACTTCTTTGCCGAAAACGAGCAGGCCGCGTTCCACCCTGGACATATTGTCCCCGGGATGGACTTCACCAACGACCCATTACTGCAGGGGCGTCTGTTCTCCTATACCGATACGCAAATCAGTCGTCTGGGCGGGCCTAACTTCCACGAGATCCCGATCAACCGACCAACCTGCCCGTACCATAATTTCCAGCGGGACGGGATGCACCGCATGGAGATCGACACCAATCCGGCGAACTACGAGCCAAACTCGATCAACGACAACTGGCCGCGCGAAACGCCGCCGGGGCCAAAACGGGGCGGATTCGAGTCCTATCAGGAGCGCGTGGAGGGATCGAAGATCCGCGAGCGTAGCCCCTCTTTCGCCGAATACTATGCCCATCCGCGCCTGTTCTGGCAGAGCCAGACGCCCGTTGAGCAGGATCATATCGTGGGCGCCTTCAGCTTTGAGCTGAGCAAAGTGGTGCGGGCCTATATCCGCGAGCGGGTGGTCGATCAGCTGGCCCATATCGATATCACTCTGGCCCAGAAGGTGGCGGACAATCTGGGCATCACCCTTACCGACGAGCAGCGTAACCTGGCTCCGCCGCAGGATGTGAACGGCATACAAAAGGATCCTTCCCTCAGCCTGTATGCTGTTCCTGGCGGCGATATCAAAGGCCGTGTGGTGGCAGTATTGCTGAACGATACTCCACGGGCCAGCGATGTGCTGGCGGTGCTCCAGGCACTCAAAGCCAAAGGCGTCCATGCCAAACTGCTCTATTCGCGCATGGGTGAAGTCACCGCCGATGACGGCTCGGTGCTGCCAGTGGCGGCTACCTTCGCCGGTTCACCGTCGTTGACCGTCGATGCGGTCGTCGTGCCGTGCGGCGATATTCAGAGCCTGCTGAATAACGGCGACGCGGCTTACTATCTGCTGGAAGCGTACAAGCATCTCAAGCCGATTGCGCTGGCTGGCGATGCCCGTCAGTTTAAGCCGCTGCTGAAGGTGGCAGATCAGGGCGAAGAGGGTATCGTCGAAGGCGATACGGCTGCGGGTGCATTTATGGATGAACTGACGTTGCTGATGGCGGCGCACCGGGTATGGTCGCGCAGCAGTAAGATTGACCAAATACCTGCGTAAAAAAAGCCGGGTGGCGCTTGCGCTTACCCGGCCTACGGTTCCGTGTAATTTGCTAACCGGATAAAACCCGGCGCAAGGTTCCATTGAAGTTGTAGGCCGGGTAAGGCGAAGCCGCCACCCGGCATTTCCTCACAGATCCCCGAACGTTCCCAGACGATACCCGCGCTCGGCAATCGCATACTTCAGCGACGTCGAGGTCAGCACCTCCATCTCCGTCAGTCGTGGCCAGCAGTAAGCGCTTTTACGGATCGTATTGTCGATAAAGGCCGGATGCGCCATCACCTCCAGCGACCGCTCTCCCTGCTGTACGGACCTGTCCAGTACGCTTAAAAACAGCGCTTCACTGATTTCATCGCCATAAAATGCGCTACTGAAACCGTCCGTCGTGGGCGGCAGATCGCCCCCCATTTCGCCGGGCATGTCGACCTGACGATCCACACGCAGCGCCACCCCTTTGCGGCGGGCAAACTCGGCCACCAGCGGGAAGATGGCCGGGATCATATGCACGTGATGATGGCTGTCGATATGGGTCGGTTCGCGCCCGAAGAGATCGACGAAGCGATTGAACTGACAGTCCAGTTCGCGGGCGATCTCCTCCAGGGGTAACGTCCCCTCCTCTGCCATCTCCCAGATCCATTTGCCCAACACCCCCTCCCGGGTCAGCCCTGGCATAGCGGTCAGCGGCATACCAAGGGTCAGAACAAAGTGCATGCCCACGCCCAGATCGGGCAGATCCCGGCTGAGCGCCGCGGCGTGCTCAATGGCTTCACCGTTCACCATCGCGGTGGTGGAGGTCACCACGCCGTGCCGACAGGCTTCCACGATGCCGTAGTTCTGCCCTTTTGAGAGGCCAAAATCATCGGCATTGACGATCAGCAGATATTCCATAGCGATCCCTCTTAGTGCTGCTCGCTTTTCAGTTTATCGATCGTGGCGGCGAAATTCGGCAGCCATTTTTCATGGGCCAGGATCAGATCCCGCGCCAGCTTCTCGGCATCACGATCGGACTGCACCAGCGGGCTCAGGTTCAGCGCCAGCAGCACGTCGTTCAGCTCGCCGCTGATGGCCGCCTGGCTTGCCGCCACTTCAAAGCCCTTGATGGTGTGGATGAGGCCCATCACTTTGTCATCGAAATGGGTCAGTCGCGGATGTGGCTTCGCCCCGTCACGGCCCAGGATGCAGGTCATCTCCACCGCCCAGTCCGCCGGGATGTTATCGATGTGGCCGTGGTGCGGCACGTTGACGTAGTGTTCCGCCTGCTTGTCGTTGTAGATAGCGTTGATTACTTCGCAGGCCGCATCGGAGTAGTACGCTCCGCCGCGCTGCTCCAGCTCTTTCGGCTTCACGTCCAGATCCGGGTTCTTATAGAGCTCGAACAGCTGTTTTTCCACCTTCTGCACCACCTGCGCGCGGGCACCGCCTTTGTAGTATTCGCCCATCTCGATCGCCAGCATCTCTTTCAGCTTGAAGTAGTAGAGCAGATAGGAGCATGGCAGCAGATTCAGGGAGCGGATGAGCCCTTCGCTAAACGGCAGGTCAAAGATGTTCTTCACCGAACTTGCTTTCAGAGTGCCGCTGGCAACGCCATCCAGCAGCTCCGGGAAACGTGATTTGCCGTTGACCAGGACATCCTTGATAAAGACCATGTGGTTCAGGCCAAACAGGTCGATAGAGAGGTCGTCGTTGTCGGTCAGGGCCAGCACGTCGTGAATAAACATCTTCATGCCGATAGGGATATTGCAGACCCCAATGAAGCGTTTGAACCCGGTATGGCGATAGACCGCTTCGGTGACCATCCCGGCCGGGTTGGTGAAGTTAATCACCCACGCCTGAGGGCAAATCTCCTGTACATCTTTAATGATGTCGAACACCACCGGAATGGTGCGCAGCCCTTTGAACAGGCCGCCTGCACCGTTGGTCTCCTGGCCCAGATAGCCGTAGCTCAGCGGGATACGCTCATCCAGCTCGCGCGCTTTCAGCTGGCCGACACGCAGCTGCGTCGTCACGAAATCGGCATCTTTCAGCGCCTGACGACGGTCGAGGGTTTTATGCACGGTCATCGGCACGCCCGCTTTTTTCACCATACGCTGGCACAGGTCGAAAATAATATCGAGCTTCTCCTGGCCCTCGGCCACGTCAACCAGCCACAATTCGCTGACCGGCAGTTCATGATAACGCTTAAGGAAGCCTTCCAGTAATTCCGGGGTGTAGCTGCTTCCGCCGCCGATGGTCACTACTTTAAGTTTCTTTTGCATAATATTCTCCCTGGAGATCCGCTTTTTAAGTATAGCGATC
>NZ_JBBCPK010000075.1:0-22903 GCF_037150775.1 Leclercia sp. M50 | reverse complement strand
GGCCGGGTAAGCGAAGCGCCACCCGGCATTTAAACACTTACAGCGACTTCACAAACGTCAGCAGGTCTTCATTCAGCTGGTCCTGATGCGTCAGCGCAAAGCCGTGCGGTGCATTGTCATACACCTTCAGTTCCGCATTGCTAATCAGCTCCGCCGCTACTTTGCCGGTGGTTTCGAACGGCACGATCTGGTCGTTGCTGCCGTGGATCACCAGCGTCGGGACGTCGACTTTCGCCATATCCGGGCGGAAGTCGGTCTCGGCGAAGGCGGACACACAGTCCAGGGTGCCTTTCAGCGAGGCCAGCAGGGCGATGTTCAGGGTCTGGGTCAGGCCGCCTTCAGAGACTTTCTGCCCGGCGTTGAGGCCGTAGAACGGGGTGGCGAAATCGCTGATGAACTGGGCGCGATCTTTCAGCAGGCCGTCACGAATGCCGTCGAAGACTGACTGATCCACACCCTGCGGATAAGAGTCGGATTTACCGAAGATCGGCGTTACCGCTCCCAGCAGCGCCAGGCCCGCCACGCGATCGGTGCCGTAGATGCCGATATAGCGGCTCACGTCGCCGCCGCCCATGGAGAAGCCCACCAGGGTCACGTCGCGCAGATCCAGGGCGGTGATCAGGTCGTTGATGTCGGAGGCAAAGGTGTCGTAGTCGTAGCCGTTCCACGGCTGATCCGAACGGCCAAAGCCGCGACGGTCGAAGGCGATAGCGCGAAAGCCGCGCTCGGCCAGATAGTTAAGCTGGCTGTCCCACATGTCGGCATCCAGCGGCCAGCCGTGGCTGAACAGCACCGGCTTACCTGCACCCCAGTCTTTGTAGTAAATCTGCGTGCCGTCTTTCGCTTTGATCGTAGCCATAGTCTCTTCCTCAAAAGGTTGTTTCAGGTTTTAAACCGGCGCCACCAGATAGCGGGTTGCCGGGGGGGCATCGCCCTGATGAAAAGCCAGGACGCGGCTTTGCAGCAGGTGGTCATTCATGGTGTGCCGCTCCTGCAGGCGCAGGTGTTCCACCCACGATCCCAGCAGGAAGGTCTCGATATACAGGCCCGGCCGGTCGATATCTTCATACACCGCCCAGCTCATGGCTCCCGCCCGGCGACGTACCCGGCGCAGCTCGTGTACCGCCTGCAGAAAATCGGGTACCGCTTCGGGATCGACAAGGTACTCACAGGAGACCAGCACCGGCCCGCGTTCGTTGGGGATGTTCTCCCGGGCGTCGTCGGCGATAAGCCCGCTGGTGTCGAGGTTCAGATTGGGATCTTTCTCAAGCCGCCAGCGCAGCACCGTGGCGCTCGCCAGCAGCATCCCGATCGTCGCCACGCAGAGCGAGGTGGCGGTGTTGACGTGCGAGGCGATCTGCCCCCACAGGGCGCTGCCCGCGGTCATCGAGCCGAAGAAGACCGTCAGATAGACCGCCAGCGCCCGGGCCTTCACCCAGCGTGCGGCGCTGCGTTGCGCCCCGAGGTTGAGGGTGGAGAGCACCGCGATCCACGCAAAGCCGGTGAAAAACTCAAACAGGTTCAGCAGCCAGAAGTGACGCACAAAGGCCAGGGCCAGCATGGTGATGGCGAAGATCAGGCTCGCCGCCACCATCAGTTGGTCTGCATTGAGGCGCTGGCGCAGACGCGGCAGCAGCACCGCCCCGGCAATCGCCCCCAGCCCGATGCAGGCCAGCATGATGCCGTACCCCGCCGGGCCGAGGCCCAGCTCCCGGCGCGCCACCAGCGGCAGCAGCGCCCAGCCCGCGCTGGCGAAGAGAAAGAACGCCACGGTACGAATCAACACGTTACGCAGCACCGGGGCGGCGTGCACATAGCGCACCCCGGCACGCACCGCCGAGAAGAAGTGCTCCGGCGGCAGGCGCTGCACCGATGCCGCAGGTTTCCAGCGCCACAGCACCCAGGCCACGCCCAGCACCGACAGGGCGTTGAGCAGGAATACCATCCACGGCCCCGCCAGCGAGAGTAAAAAGCCCCCCAGCGCCGGGCCGATGGCGCGGCTGATATTCACCCCCAGTGAGTTCAGCGCAATCGCCGGGCCCAGCTCCGCCTTACTCACCAGATCCGGCACCACCGCCTGGAACGGCGGCGAGCTCATGGCGCTGCCCACGCTCAGCAGAAAGGCCGCCACCAGCAGCACCGTCGGGGTCACCTGGCCGGTAAATGACAGCACCGTCAGCCCCGCCGCGGCAATAAACACCCACAGCTGGGAGAAGAGCAGGTACTTGCGCCGGTCGACGATGTCCGCCATCACCCCGGAGGGCAGGGCGAAGAGGAACATCGGCAGGCTGCTTGCCGCCTGCACCAGGGCGATATCCAGCGGATCGGCGCTCAGGGTCAGCATGCTCCAGTTCACGCCGACGTCGCTCATCCACGAGCCGACGTTCGACACCACCGTAGCGATCCACAGCATGCGGAATACTCGCTGGTGCAGCGGCTGCCACGTTGAGATCGCCGGGGCAGGCGGATGTTCGATGTGCGCGTCGGTCACCTGGGTCATGCGAATCTCTCCGTGGCACGTGTACGCAGCCGCCAGCCACCGGGGCCGGTGATGGCCAGGGTGGTGAAGATGATCAGCAGCAGCCAGCCAAACTGACCTTCCGCAATCGACCAGCCCGGATGCACTACCAGCATCGCCACCAGCAGCACGGCGATGATTGGCACGCAGGCCAGCCGGGTCGCCACGCCGAACAGGATCAGGATCGGGCAGATCACCTCGGCGACGATCGCCGGGATCAGGCTGAAGTACGGCCCGAAGCCAAAGGGATCTTCGATCCGCGTCAGCTCTTCGCTGAAGTGCAGCACCTTCGGCAGGCCATGCACGTACAACAACAGCAGGCTGCCGGTGATGCGCAGGAAGAACAGCCCCAGGTCAATCCGGGGCAGGGTCTGTGTTTGTGAATTCATCATGATTAAAACGCGAAGCAGCTGCAGCCCAGCGCTCCCCAGAAGGCGTTATCATCGGCCACCGGCATCTCTGCCGTGCGGGCAAAGTCGTGCGAATGGTTGTGCACCCCGCACGGACCGCTACAGTGGTGCGCAGGCTGCATCCCCACGCGGGCGGCCTGTGGCGGTGCGCTGCGGTAGTGACCCGGCACCTTGACCACCGGGGACCACTCCGGCAGGACCGGGATAGCAGGCGGCGCCAGCGGACCGAAGCTGCCTGCGGCGTAGACGATATCGCCATCCACCACCGTCAGCACTGACTCGATGCCCTTGATCTCCTCTTCCGGCACGCGGAAGTAGTCTTTGCTCAGCACTGCCAGATCCGCCAGCTGGCCCTTTTTGATCTGGCCTTTCTGGTTCTGCTCGTTGGAGAACCACGCGCTGCCCTGGGTCCAGAGCATCAGGGCGGTGTCGCGATCCAGACGGGCGCTGTGATCGTACATCTGCATTCCGCCGACGGTACGGCCAGAGACCAGCCAGTAGAGGGCAGTCCAGGGGTTGTAGCTCGCCACGCGGGTGGCGTCGGTCCCGAGTCCTACCGGCACGCCGGTCTCAAGCATACGGGTGACCGGCGGGGTGTGGCGCACCGCCTCCATCCCGTAACGCTCGGCGAAGTACTCGCCCTGGAAGGCCATGCGGTGCTGCACGGCGATGCCGCCGCCCAGCGCCTTGATGCGGTCGATGTTGCGCTGGGTCACCGTCTCAGCATGGTCGAAGAACCAGTGCAGGCCGTCGAACGGGATCTCGCGGTTCACCTTCTCAAAGACATCCAGCATCCGGCTGATGGACTCGTCGTAGGTGGCGTGCAGGCGGAACGGCCAGCGGTGCTCCACCAGATGGCGCACCACGCGCTCCAGTTCGTCCTCCATGCCGGGGGCCAGATCCGGGCGCGGCTCAAGGAAATCTTCAAAGTCGGCGGCGGAGAAGACCAGCATCTCCCCCGCGCCGTTATGGCGGAAGAAGTCGGTGCCCTGGCCCGGCTTGAGCATATCGGTCCACTTCTCGAAATCTTCCAGTTCATGACCGGGACGCTGGGTGAAGAGGTTGTAGGCGATGCGGATGGTCATCTGCTTTTTCTCGTGCAGCTCGGCGATCACCTCGTAGTCTTCCGGGTAGTTCTGGAAACCGCCGCCGGCGTCGATGGCGCTGGTTAAGCCCAGGCGGTTCAGCTCGCGCATAAACTGGCGGGTGGAGTTCACCTGCTGCTCCAGAGGCAGCTTCGGCCCTTTGGCGAGGGTGGCGTAGAGGATCATGGCGTTCGGACGGGCGATCAGCATCCCGGTCGGGTTACCGTTGGCATCGCGCTGGATCTCACCGCCCGGCGGGTTCGGGGTCTCTTTGGTGTAGCCCACCACCTTCAGCGCTGCGCGGTTGAGCAGGGCGCGGTCATACAGGTGCAGGATAAAGACCGGGGTGTCCGGTGCGGCCTCGTTGATCTCGTCCAGGGTCGGCATGCGGCGCTCGGCAAACTGGAACTCGCTCCAGCCGCCCACCACGCGCACCCACTGCGGTGACGGGGTGCGCAGGGCCTGCTCTTTCAGCATCCGCAGGGCATCGGCCAGCGAGGGCACTCCCTCCCAGCGCAGCTCGAGGTTGTAGTTCAGCCCGCCGCGGATCAGGTGCAGGTGCGAGTCATTGAGGCCCGGGATGGCGGTGTGGCCTTTCAGATCCACCACTTTGGTGGCGTCGTCGTGGTACTGCATCACCTCGGCAGCGGTGCCGACTGCAAGGAATTTGCCGTCACGCACGGCCACCGCTTCGGCGAGGGGATTTTCACGATCGACGGTATGAAACTGGCCATTCACCAGAATCAGATCTGCTTTGGCAGAGGAAGTCATAATTGCTCCTGACTGAGAGGGGGAATGGTCAGGATTATTGGAACCGGTTACTGAAAAAAACCAGTTATACAAAGGGATAGGTATACCAAAGTATAACTATACCTGCGTATAACTATACGAAAGGTTAATTATACAAAGAGATAATTACCGCCGGGGCCAGAGAGGCATAGGATGCACTCAACGCATCGTCAACGCGTGGTGCGATTTCACCTGTTAACCTCACTGGATACCATTATGTCTAACTCAAAGCTCGAAGTGTTAACCCCGGATAACTGTCAGATTATCTTCATCGACCAGCAGCCGCAGATGGCGTTTGGCGTGCAGTCTATCGACCGTCAGGTGCTGAAAAACAACGTGGTAGCGCTGGCGAAATCGGCCAAAGTGTTCAACATCCCGACCACCATCACCACCGTTGAAACCGAAAGCTTCTCCGGCAACACCTTCCCGGAACTGCTGGATGTTTTCCCGGGCAAAGAGATCCTTGAGCGTACCTCCATGAACTCCTGGGATGACCAGAAAGTGCGTGACGCGCTGGAAGCCAATGGCAAGAAGAAAGTGGTGGTCTCCGGTCTGTGGACCGAAGTGTGCAACAACACCTTCGCCCTGTGCGCGATGCTGGAAGGCGACTACGAGATCTACATGGTGGCGGACGCTTCTGGCGGCACCTCAAAAGAGGCCCACGACTTCGCCATGCAGCGCATGATCCAGGCGGGCGTGATCCCGGTAACCTGGCAGCAGGTGATGCTGGAGTGGCAGCGTGACTGGGCGCGCAAAGAGACCTACAACGCGGTAATGGATATCGTGCGTGAGCACTCCGGTGCCTACGGCATGGGCGTGGATTACGCCTACACCATGGTGCACAAAGCACCGTCTCGCCAGAAGAGCGAGCACGAAACCCTGGCGCCGGTTCCGGCCCCGGTCCGCTAAGTTAACAGCGGCAGGCTGGGCCCTCATCCGGCCTGCCGCTGACCTCTCTGGAGTGCATCATGAGTACTGGGTTAATTTCCCTCGCGGCAGGCGTGCTTATCGGCCTGCTCTACGCGCTGTTGAAAGTCCGCTCTCCGGCGCCGCCCGCGCTGGCGCTGATTGGTCTGCTGGGCATGCTGGCAGGCGAACAGGCCACCCGCCATTTTTTGCATGCTGACGACACCGCGCAAAAGGCGCCCGTCACCCTCTCCACAGGAGCCTCCTCATGAAAGCCTGGGTCGTTTCGCTGAGCTGCGGAATTCTGGCAGGGGTTATTTATGCCGCAATTGATGTACACTCGCCCGCGCCGCCCGTTGTTGCGCTGATGGGGCTGTTTGGCATGCTGGTGGGGGAGCAGTTGATCCCGATTGGCCGCCGCCTGTTCAGCCGTCAGCTGACGATGACCTGGTTTCGCCACGAATGCGTACCCAAAATCAGCGGTACTCCGCCTCCACCCCGTCCCGGCGACGGCAGCGAGGTTTAATCACGTCCATATTGAGGAAAGAGAGCATGCCGCAGCGCATAGCCATCATTGATGATGAACGGTCTGTTCGCAGCGGGTTAAGCAACCTGCTGCAGTCGGAGGGGTATGCCACAGAAGCCTTCGACTCGGCGGAGGGGTTTCTCAGCCACCCCACCGCGCTGACAGACGCGGCGCTGGTGATTGCCGACATCCGCCTGCAGGGGATGAACGGTCTGGAGATGCTCGACAGGCTGCACCTTATCGCCAGTTCACCGCCGCCGCTCATTTTTATCTCAGGTCATGCGGATGACAACATAGAGCGCTACGCTGTTGAGAATGGCGCCGTTGCTTTTTTGCGCAAGCCGATAAACGTCGATGTGCTGCTGGCGCACATTCAGCGCGCGCTCGCCACCTGACACCACCTGCACCGTTATCCCACGAGAACCATTAATGAAGAAAAATAAGGAAACGTGGATGAACACCCCATCGCTGCCTGCACTCTGGCCCGCCCCCGGAAATTTATCCGAAGGGCGGGCTTTTGTGCTTAAAGAAGATGTCATTTTTACCCCGCTGGGCCAGGAGGGGAGCCTCTGCTGGCTGAATGCCCGCCTGCCCAGCTCCGGCGGGTCGTTTATTATCGCCACCGCCGTGAGCGATGAAGAAGAGGCCAACGCAACGCGCCTGCTGCGTAATGAGTTTGCCCTGCGGGAGTACCTGAGCGACGACTGGGCTATCCGTCCGGTCGCCACCACGCAGTACCACGGGCGATTTGCGCTGGTTTACGCCCCTTTTTCCTTTGTGCTGCTGACGCGCATCGTTGGTGCGCCGATGGCCTGTATCCAGAGCTTCCTGGAGCTGGCGATCCGCATCAGCCTGCCTCTGCGTCTGATGCATCTGCGCAACCTGGTACACGGGGATATCAAGCCCGGCAATATCTTTATTCATGACGACAACAGCTGTCGGCTGGGGGGCTTTGGCCTGTCGTCCGGCGCCTCGGAAGAGCTACAGCAGTCGCGACTGGCCATCGTGGGCGGCACACCTGCTTACATGTCGCCGGAGCACACCACCCGCACCCACCGCTCGGTGGACAGCCGCAGTGATCTCTACAGTCTCGGGGTGGTGCTCTACGAGCTGCTCACCGGCAGCCTGCCGTTTGAGCTGGGCGGCCAGGATCAGGGCAAGTGGGCGCATTACCACATCGCCTCGGAGCCGCGCTCCCCGGGAGCGGTCTGCCCCGGCGTGCCCGCTATGATCTCGGCCATCATCCTGAAGATGCTGGCGAAAAAACCGGAGAACCGTTACCAGACCATCGACGGCCTGATCGCCGACCTGCGCCGCTGCCAGGCTACCCTGAGCAACGAGGGCGATATTGCCGCCTTTACCCCCGGCTTGCAGGATCGCTCCCCGGCGTTTCATCTCACTGATACCCTCTACACCGCCCATCCCCAGGCAACGGATCTGATCCACGCCTTTGACCGGGTATGCCGCGACAACCTTGCCGGATTTGTGGCGATCAGCGGCCCGTCGGGGATCGGCAAATCGTCCCTTATCGCCTCGGCGCTAAAGGCGCTACAGCACCGCAACGTGCTGCTGGCGGTAGGCAAGGTGGATCAGTTTTCCCCCACGCTGCCCTATGCCGCCCTGAGCTCAGCCTTTCGCACCCTGGTGCTGCACCTGCTGGGGCTGTCGGCAACGGAGGTGGCGCAGTGGAAGATCCGCCTGTCGCGGGAGCTGGAGGGGTATGACGAGCTGGCCGTCAGCCTGGTGCCGGAGCTGCGGCTGCTGCTGGAGAACAAGCCGCGCTTCTCCAGCGACAGCTTCTCCCTTGACGCCCGGGCGCGCTTCAGCCATATGGTGCTGGCGCTGGTGAAAACCTTCGCCAGCGCGGGCTGCCCGCTGGTGTTGCTGCTGGATGATATCCACTGGATCGACGCCGCCAGCCTGCAAATTCTGGCGTACCTGCTGACCAACGCCAGTAACGTGCCGCTGCTGCTGGTGGTGGCGCACCGGGATGTCTGCCCGGTGCCGGACAGCACCCTGCATCAGCAGCTGGCGAACCTGCACCGGATCTCGCGCAATACCACCGAGCTGTGCCCGGAGCCGCTGTCGGTGAAGGCGGTGTCGCGCTGGCTGGCGAGCATCTTCCATACCCGATCCGCCAGCACGGCGGATCTGGCCGGGCTGATCCACGAGAAAACCGGCGGCAACCCGCTGTTTGTCCATGAGTTCTTCCGCCGCATCGTCGATGACGGGCTGGTGACGCACAACAAATATCAGGATAAGTGGCACTACGATCTGCACGCCATCCGCACCCGGCACTACACCGAAAACGTGGTCACGCTGGTGCTCCAGCAGCTGGAGGAGATGCCCGAAGAGACCCGTCGGCTGCTGGGCAGCATCGCCTGTCTGGGCGGCAGCGGCGAGCTGGAGATGGTCTGCCGGGTGGTATCAATGTCGGTGGCGGAGATCCGCTACGCCCTGCATCCGGCGGTGACGGCGCAGCTGATCACCCTCAGCGAGGAAGGCTATGCCTTTACCCACGACCGGGTTCAGGAGGCGGCCTTCGCCCTGCTGGATAACGCCGAGCGCAGCCACCTGCACCTTACTACCGCCAGCCTGCTGGCGGAGTCGGCCCGTCAGGCGGCGGGTAACGAGATCCTGTTCCGCGCCGTCCACCACGTGACGGCGGCGCTGGACAGCATTCAGCCTGCGCCCCAGCGCCAGATGTTCCGCGAGCTAAGCCTGCTGGCCGCCCGCCGCGCCCGCCGCTCGGGGGATTATCTGTCGGCCCTGAGCTATATCCAGACCGCCCGGGCGCTGGGCAACGCCGGATCGTCGCCCGAGAGCGCCAGCGACTTTATTCTCGACAGCGAAGAGGCAGGCTGCGAGTTTGCGCTGGGCAATCTTGAGGCCACCCGCAGGCTGTGCGACCGCATTCTCGGCTCCCCCGGCGGGCTGGCGGAGAAAGCGCTGGCGGCCAACCTGCTGGCCGAAGTCTATATGCGCCAGTCCGACAACCGGCTGGCGCTGGAGGCAGCCCTCTGCTGGCTGGCGGTGTTTGGCATTCACGTCAGCCGCTTCCCGGAGACCGCCGAGTGCGACGAGGCCTGGCAGAGCCTGTGCAACCGCGTTGGCGAGAACCCGCAGGACCATTTTAGCCGCCTGCCGCTGATGAAAGATGGCGACACCGAGGCGGTGATGAACCTGCTCAACAGCGCCAGCCTCTTCGCCAGCTTCACCAGCTCGCGCCTGCATTTCATTCTGCTGTGCCGGATGATGCACCTGACCCTGGATCACGGCATCACCGGCGCCTCCACCTCCGCGATGGCGTGGTTCGGGGTGCTGATTGGTCACCGCTACGCCGAATACCGGCTCGGCTTCCAGTACGGCACCCTGGCCCGGGAGCTGGTCAACCGCCACGGCTACGACGCCTTCGAAGCCAAAACCCTGCTGGCGCTGGATCAGCTTAGCGTCTGGACCCAGCCGCTGGGCTACACCATTGAGTGCGCCAGGGCCTGCTTCACCTCCGCCGTGACCCACGGCGATATGACGGTGGCCTGCTTCGCCGCCTGTCACCAGGTGATCAACTTCCTCACCCGGGGCGATCATCTCGACGCGGTGCTGATGAGCATCGAGCGCGGACTGGCCTTCGTGCGTAAAACCCATTTTCAGGACATAGAGACGATCCTGCTGATGCAGCGCCACTACGTGGAGCACCTGCGCACCCCGGTGAACGGTCAGTGGAGCGCCAGCGAGGCGCTGCCGCAATCCCTGCTGCCTGCCGCCCCGGAGCAGGCTCCGGAGCAGACCTCCACCATGCTGTTCTGGTTCTGGCTCTACCGTGGCATGGCCCACTTCGCCTGCGGCGAGTTCCCGCAGGCGGCAGATAATCTGGCCCAGGCCGGGCGCTTTGCCTGGTCCGCGCCGGGCCATATCCACCTGCTGGACTACCACCTTTACAGCGCGCTCACCCTCTCGCAGCAGCTGACCCCGGAGACGTTTTCCGCCGATCTACGCCGTCAGATCCACCTTCATTACGACAAGATCGCCCTCTGGGCGCGGGTTAACCCCGGCACCTTTGCCGATAAAGAGGCGTTGATCTACGCCGAGATCGTGCGCCTCGACGGCATGAACAGCATCGCCCTCGAACAGTACGAGAAGGCGGTGCGCCTGTCGCGCGAAGGGGGCTTCAACCCCTTCAACGCCCTGGCCCACGAGCTGGCGGGGCGCTTCGCCCACGCCTGCGGCTACACCACCGCCGCCGAGGCCCACTTCCGCGGGGCGATGACCGCCTGGGGTCGGGCCGGGGCGCAGGCCAAAGTGCGCCAGCTGGAGCGGGATTTCCCCTATCTGCTGGCCCCCGGCCAGGCCAACGCCTGGGACACGGTGGCCTTTGCCCGTAACGAGGAGATCCGCGACTTACAGAGCGTGATCAAGGCGTCGCGCGCCCTGTCGGAAGAGATCAACCTCGAGCGGCTGATCGAAACCCTGATGACTATCCTGCTGGAGCGGGCCGGGGCGCAGCGCGGCTTTTTAATCCGGGTGAATGACAACAACATCCCGGAGATCGAGGCCAGCGCCAGCACCACCACCGACGGCGTGAAGGTGCAGATCCGCAAAGAGGTGCCGATGGCCACTGAGATGCCGCTGACGGTACTGGCGGCGGTGATCCGCACCGGGCAGGAGATCCACACCGGCAAACCGGAAGAGTTCCACCCCTTCAGCCAGGACCCGTATCTGGTCACCTCCGGCGCGGCGGTGATGTGCGTCCCGATGTTCAAGCAGGCGCGGCTGGTGGGGGTGCTCTACCTGGAGAACCGCCTGATGCCGGAGGTCTTTACCGTCGAGCACTCCCGGGTGGTGAGCCTGCTGGGGGCGCACGCCGCCATCTCACTGGAGACCGCCCGGCTCTATGCCGAGCTGCTGGAGGAGAACCAGCAGCGGCGTCGGGTGGAGAAAGAGCTGCGGGCCAGCCAGACCTCGCTGATGCTGGGGGAGCAGATCAGCCATACCGGCAGCTGGCGCTGGGAGCTGCAACAGGATCTGATGTTTATGTCGGAGGAGTATGCCCGCATTCTGGGCCTGCCGGAGAAGCAGAAGATGATCTCGATGGCGGAGTTTCTCACCTTCGTGCATCAGGATGACTATCCGCGCATCAGCACTCTGGTGACCGAGAGCGTGCGCGACGGCCTGACCATGCGCGCCGAGTTCCGCATTATCCGCGCCGACGGCGCCGTGCGCACCATTCTGGGGATTGGCGATCCGGTCGGCGTGGGCAGCGAAGTGAACGAGTATTACGGCATCATCACCGACATCACCACCCAGCGGACGGCGGAAGATGCCATGCGGGTGGCGCAGGCCGAGCTGGCCCGCGTCTCCCGGGCGACCACCGTCGGCCAGTTAACCTCGTCCATCGCCCACGAGATCAACCAGCCGCTGATGTCGATTGTCGCGAATGCCGGGGCCAGCCTGCGCTGGCTGAACCGCGATCCGGCCCGGCTGGATAAGGCCAGGCTCGGGCTGGAGGAGATTGTCTCCGAGGGGGAGCGGGCAGGGGAGATCATTCGCAGCCTGCAGTCCCTCACCCGGAAACAGGATCCGGCCTTTGCCCGTATCGATCTGCACTATCTGGTGCGGCACATCATCACTCTTTCGCGCAGCGAGCTGGAGCGGCGGAACATCAGCGTCAGCTATGCCCTGGCGGCGGCGAACAGTTTTATTGTGGCTGATAGCGTACAGATCCAGCAGGTGCTGCTGAATCTGGTGATGAACGCGGTGGAGGCGATGGCCGAGATCAAAACGCGGCCCGGTACGCTGCTGCTCTCCACCTCGAACCCGGAAGGGGGCGGGATCACATTTGAAATCGCCGACAGCGGTACCGGCATCGCCCAAGGGCAGACCGAGCGTATCTTTGACTCGTTCTACTCCACTAAAGCCCAGGGGATGGGGGTGGGGCTGACCATCAGCTACAGCATTATCGAGCGCCATCGCGGCAAGCTGACGGCCCGCAACCGCGAGCCGCACGGCTCTGTCTTTGCCTTTACCCTGCCGCTGGCGGAGGGCGAGACGTCACTCTGAGGGCTGGCTTCTGGTCAGGCGCTCCGCGGCCCTGACCAGATCCGCCAGCGAGCGGGCCTGCATCTTCTCCATTACCCGTCGGCGGTGGACTTTGACGGTAATTTCACTCACCCCCAGTTCGGCGGCGATCTGCTTGTTCAGCATCCCGCTGATCGCCAGCTGCAACACCTCCTGCTCCCGCGGCGTCAGCGAGAGATGGCGCTGCTTCAGAGAGTACTGCTCCCGCAATTGCAGGGCGTTCTCTTCCGCCAGCTTCAGCGCGTCGCCAATGGAGTTCAGCAGATCGTTCGACGCCACCGGCTTGGTGAGAAACTCATACGCACCGCCCTTCATCGCCTTCACCGTCATCGGAATGGTGCCGTGGCCGGTAAGATAGATTATCGGGATCTCGCGCCCGCTGGCCTTCAGGGAGTCCGCCACTTCAAACCCGCTGATGGTGGGCATCTGCATATCGAGGATCACGCAGGAGGGCACATCTTCAAAGGTGTGTTGCAGAAAAGATTCTGCCGAGGAGAAGTCGAGGGCGTTCAGCCCGGCAGACTCCAGCAGCCCGACCACGGACCGCCTTACAGCGTGATCATCATCAACGACATAGACAATGTGTTCCATTAATAGCCCCAATGTTTCAGCCTGACAAAGATGAGAGGATTTTCGCTCAGCGTAAAAACCGCCCCCTCTGTTCATGCGTTTCAGGTGGCAGTTTTATGAACATGTCAATTTTAACACATTAATTATCATTATCATTTAACAATATGATAACTATATGAAAGGCGAATTATTGCAGGCTCAGCGCATCGGGTAGCCGCAGCTCAGACGCTTGTAGGGTTTCGCCAATATAAAAGGGTACAATCCATAAGCGTATACCTGTATTGCAAAATTCGTAGGGCATTTGCAGCGGCTGATTAAAATGATCGTGTGCAGGGTAAATAAGTAACATATCCCCGTTGCCCTGTAGGTAGTTCACCCCGTATGCCAGCATCTGAAAGAGATCGTCCCGGGACTGATCGAGCTGAGCCTTACGATCGTCCGCAATTTTCCATTTAATATCGCAAACGATTGTCGCTCCAGTGCTTCCCTCCCGCGGCCTTAATTTGATGTCGGGCCAAAGACCAAAGAGTTCATCGCTGTTGAATCGCACCAGTTTATGTTCATAGACTTGTGGCTCTACATGCCAGCTGTGGCGATAGTGATGACGCATCCATGCCGTGACAAAAGACTCAAATACCGCCTCCATCGGGAAAAGCAGAGAGATCGCACTGGATTCCCCCTGCATACAGTGAGGCGACTGACCCAGCAGGATCAACCGGGCCCAGGCGAGTGCATGTTCGTAATGGTGCATATGGCGATCCAGCCGCACCTGGTCGAAGGCAACGCGAACATCGTTGATAGACGGGATATCTTCAAAGTGTGCCTGCAATGGGCGAAGTTGCTGCAAAAGTTGTGGATGGCGCGTCTGGCGATAGACCTTAGCAAGCGCGGTTTTCAGGATGCAGTTTTCCGGGCGTTCAACGTTGTACTCATCAAACTCAACCTGAAAACGATCCTTTCTTACACAATTTTTGGTGAGCTGGGCGGAGATCCGCAATTTTCCCTTCATCCAGGGCAAATTATCCTGAAGACGCAAATAGTCTCGTTTCAGGCCCTGACGCACAATTTGCTGTACGCTATCGATAAATTGCTGAATAAACACATCCAACAGCGGCATTTTTGAGGTCCTGATGCTGGATGTGGAGGTAGCAATATGGCGAAAGGATTTTAGTGTACGCAGCATCATCAGGAGCTGTTGACGTGCGATGTCGACATTCTCTTCGCTGTGTCCGGTTTTTGGCAGCACTTCAATAAAGCTATTGCCGGGCAGGGCGATCACCCCGGTATAATTCTTTACCTGAAGGGTCTTTACACCACCCCGGCTACGTAAAGTAAGCAGGCGATGCGTGTTCTCCGCATCATCCCTCAGAGCGCGCTGCTCAAGCCACTCAAACAGGCGAGCGGGCAAGGCGACCGCATAAGCTACGCGGTCGCTATCTTTTTCGCTTACCAGGTGTCCGTATTCGAAGACGGTAAAATGTTGTCGGGAGCTCATTCCCCGTTACCTTTGCGTAAGGCATAAATTTGCTGCCAGGCGAGTGGGTTATTCCAGATGTCGTCATCTTCGTCAGCCAGCAAGAAACGGGAGCCGATCTCTTGCAGGTCGTTAGTGCCACTCATGCCGAAGAGGTCAGCGAACTGTTTCTGATCTTTTACCTCGCGGATAAATTGCAGTTGTTCGTCTTTCTGGTTATCGCCCAGCACCATGCGGATCTTTTGCCAGTCATTATAGAAGTACTCTTCCAGCAGCGGCAGAACCTTATTTCTCATGATCCGCTTGAGTCTTGCAAAGGCCAGCTCTTCGTCTTCTCTGGCCTGCACAACCGGGATGAAAAAGGCGTGACCAAGCGTGTGTTCGCTGTCATACAGTACCTGGATGCGGTCATTTAGGGTTTGCAGCAGGCGCGGCAGATTTATGCCCTTAACGATGGTATTAGCCAGAACATCAATATCTGGCAGCATGGCTTCGAATTCGAACCGGCGTCGCAGGGCGGTGTCCAGAGCAGTGAGAGACCGGTCGGCGGTATTCATAGTACCAATCAGATAGAGATTATTTGGTACGCTGAATGAGGTGGCAGAGTAAGGCAGCATAACACTAAGCGCTTCAGGCTCTCCGGCGCGTTTAGAGGTTTCGATCAGCGTGATCAGCTCGCCAAAAATTTTAGAGATATTGCCACGGTTAATTTCGTCAATAATCAGGACGTAGTTTTGTCGTTTTTCAGGCATCTCCTCAGGGTTTAAGGATATTTCGCCCTGATCAACCAGATAGTTAATAATGCTGCGTACATATGAGGGATTATGTACTTCAGCCTTCGGGTTTTGGTAAACCAGACGGATGTCTTTGAGGTAGGCATTATAGCCCTGGTCTAAATCATCTTTTTTTGATTGCGACGGGAAGATCCCAAAGGTAGTCTGGCTCTTATAAGTCAGTTGGAAAGGTTTCCCTCGCTGCGTTTCAAGGATAATGTTCTCGCCTTCTGCCAGACGCCCTTGCAGACGGGCAAGCGCTTTATCAAGTTTTAGCTGAACGCCTGCGTGACCGAATGCGGCATCCTCACAGATTTGTTTAAAAATACCCGGTTTGATTTCATAGCGAATATTGCCGTCGTCAGTGGTCTCCGCTCTTAACCCCTCAATAAACTCCTCGTAGCCGAAACTCTGATGGAAAGTAATAAAACGCACCCGTTTTTCAGCAATCAGACGGTCGTAGATTTTTTTTAGCTCGCGGCGTTTTTCAGTTTCATCTTTACCAAACTGCTGCAAGTACGCTTCGGGTTCGCAGGCACGCACAGCCAGGGCAATAGTGCGATAGGTTTTACCGGTACCAGGCGGGCCGTAAAGGATGGTATTTTTCGGCAGTTGCGGAGTGCTCACTTTTTCGTCCTGCTCCTCCTCGGAGGAGGTCATGTCACTGCCGAGTGTCGTGATATCATTTTTTTTCTCAATCACCTGGTTATAGAGATGCCAGAGTGACATGTTAAGTTCGATAGGATCGATCTCATCACCTAATGCTCTATGCAGCGCTTTTTTGAGATCCAGATTACGTGCAAACCATCCCTGCTCCTTTGGAAGTCCGAGTTGAAAATGGTTATTGCAGTAGTTATAGCTACTGAAAAAATAACTGACGTTGACGACATTAGTGATTTGCTGAGGATAAAAGGCTGCAAAGGCGCGATGGCATAATGCCCAGTAAACTTTGTTCAGCACGCCGTCAGCTTTCAGCTTGAGCAGGCGTTTGATTACCTGTTCGTAATTGTCCAGGGAGCACTCTTTAGCTATTTGACGGGTAAGAGCGAGAAGCTGTTTTTGCGCAGATTCGAATTCAAACTGGGACATGCCGCCCTGTTTCAGGCTTGAGATACCATTGCTGCGATCATACCAGATCTGTCGGATCGTATCCGCGCTAAAATTGGGTTTTTCTGCCTGAATCTTGTCAACAAGTTTGCGGTAGCGCTTACCCCAATCCGGGCTATACCGATCGTTTTTTGCAATGTGGGCATTGAAGAAAGGGGCTAACGCAGATGAATCCTGAACCATGACGCACTCCATGTGGAGGATAAAGAAATTAAGATAATCCGTATTTTATAGGATTTATCTGAATTGCGTCACTGCCTGTTCAGGGGAGGCAGTGACGAATTATCCGGTTGTGTTTCAGTCCTGAATGCGCTGTCTCACTCCCCCACCAGCTCAATACGGTTCCCGTCCGGGTCCGCAATTACCGCTTCATAATAGCCATCTCCCGTCATCCTTGGAGCGCTCAGCAGCGTATTGCTCAACCGCGCCTGCTCCGCCATCCGATCCACATCCGCCCTGCTACCCACGTTCAGGGCGATATGCGCCCAGCCGACAAACTCCGGGTGCGAAGGGCGATCGGGCAGATCCGGCACCGTCATTAGCTCGATAGTCGGTCCGTCGGACAGCGTGATAAAGTGCGATTCAAAGCCCGGACGGTTTTTGCTGAGGTAGCGTTCGTTACGCTGGCCGCCAAAAACCGTCTGCCAGAAGTGGACCTGTGCGTCCAGGTTACGGGTCCAGAGTGCCACATGTGCAATATTCATCTTATCCCTCGCTGCGGGCGGGTTGAGAGGCGGTGACGGTCACGGAGAGCAGGGCGACGACCAGCATCAGCACCATAATGACCATAAACGCCTGGGTTAAAGAGGTGGCGTGCGCCACGAAACCGATAATTGCGGGCCCGGCGAGCACGCCGAGATAGCCCAGGGTGGTGATAGCCGGGACGGCAACTGCCTGCGGCATGCGTGTCTGGCGGCCAACGGCGGAGAACATCACCGGCACGATATTGGCGCAACCGGCGCCCACCAGCACGTAGCCCAGCAATGACAGCTGCCACTGCGGGACAAAGGTCACCAGCGCAAACCCTGCGGCGGCCACGATGGCGCCCCCCACCACGGTGCGCAGGGCGCCGGTGCGGGCGATCAGTTTATCGCCGGTTAAGCGGAAAAAGGTCATCGCCACCGAGAAGCAGGTGAAGCCCAGCCCGCCCAGGGATTCAGGCACGCCGCGCACCTCGGTCAGGAACACCGCGCTCCAGTCCAGCACCGTGCCTTCGGCGAGAAACACCGCAAAGCAGATGAGGCCGATCAGCAGCACCACGCCGCGCGGCACGGCAAAGGCCGGGCCAGAGGCGGGATTGGCCCAGGGCAGTAGCCCCTTCAGGCTGAAAGCGAGCATCAGGATAACGCTCAGGATGATGATCAGGCAGGCGATAAAAGCGCTGGCCCCGAGGGTCAACAGCAGGGTCATCGCCCCGGCGCCGGCAATGCCGCCCACGCTGTACATGCCGTGAAAACCAGACATCACCGGCCCGGGGGCGTCGCGCTCAACGATGATCGCCTGAATATTCATGGCGCAGTCCGTCACGCCGACCCCCACGCCAAACAGCAGCAATGTGGCGGCGAGCAGGCGCGGATCCGGGATGATGGCCAGCAACGGGGTGGTGAGCAGTACGATGACCATCGCGGTGACAATCACCCGGCGGCAGCCGTAGCGGCTGGTCAGCATCCCGGTGAGCGGCATCGCAATTAACGCCCCCATCCCCAGACAGAGCAGCAGCGAGCCAAGCGTGGCCTCGTTAACGCCGGTGTTGGCTTTGGCGTAGGGCACAAGCACCGCCCAGGTGGCGGTGACGTAACCGGCAATAAAAAAGACGATCCGGGTGGCAAGCCGGTGGACGGCTCCGGTGGTCTGAGAGGTCATTTCACATCCTTATCAGGTTTCTGTAACGGGGAGGCAGGCGCCGTGCGCTGCACCGTTTCCCCGGCGCGCGCATCTGCGTTCACAGGTTCAAACAGAAAGCCGTCATGGGGCTGGGTGGCGGGCACCTGCTGGTGGTAATCATCATAGCGCTTCATTGTGATACTCCGGTTTCGGGCCAGGTGGATTGACAGAGCGCGTCGTCATGCAACATTATGCGCATTGTTGCTCGATTCAAATCCAGAGAAGATTATTTATGCTCGATTATGCAGCTTTCCCGGAACAACGACAAGATCGGATCCGCCAGATCCTGCAAGAAAATGGCCGGGTGGTCTGTGCCGACCTGGCGATCCGCATGCAGGTATCGGAACACACGATTCGCCGTGATTTACATGAGCTTAGCAAAGAAGGATTCTGTAAGAAGGTCTATGGCGGGGCGGTGCTACAGCTGGCCGATGCCGGGAACTTCTACAGCCGCGAGCAGCAAAACCACGCAAAAAAAGTCACGATCGCGCAGAAAGCGGCAACCCTGATCAAGCCGGGTAGCTGTATCTTTATCGATACCGGCACCACCAACCTTGCACTGGCGAAGGCGCTCCCCCCGGATCTGGCCGTCACCGTGGTGACTAACTCCCCGGCCATCGCCGCAGAGCTGCTGCGTCACCCGCTGTGTGAGGTGATTATCACCGGCGGACAGATCCAGCGCGGCTCCGGCGGTGCGGTGGGGGCGACGGCGGCCAGCCAGATCCAGGGGATGATTTTCGATCAGGCGTTTATCGGTGGCTGCGCCATGGATCCCGGCATGGGGCTGACCGGTTTCGACTTTGCTGACTGCGAGTTCAAGAAAGCGGTGATCGGCCAGAGCAGCCAGACCATCGTGGCGCTCACTACCGACAAAATTCCCGGCGTGGCGCGCTTTGTGGTGGCGAAAAGCCGCGATATCGACGTGCTGGTGGTGGAGGCGAGCCTGGATCAGGAGGCGATTGCGGCGTTTACGGCAGAGGATGTGCGGGTTATCAGCGCCTAACGTACCGCAAACACCACCGCCGTCCAGTTAACGCGCGTAGCAGGCGGAAATTCGGGACAGGGCTGGAGCGGCGTGCAGGCGCCCGCCCAGATAAAGGTCTCTTCATCAATCCGGTACCAGTGAGGATTTCCCTGCACCGCATCACCCACCACCGCCGCCTGAATGCGAACCACGCTTCCTTCAGGCAGCTCACCGGCCACAGGTGCGAAAACGGACGGGGTCTCCTTACGGGTATAAACCTCCATTAGCGTCTTTACGCTGGCGGAAACCGGCAGTTCAATAAACGGGCTCATCGCAGGCCTCATGACAATACGCTCTTAGTGATTAACGATATAAGTCGCTCTGTAACTTGCGCTCACGATAAAGCGTGAAACTGTCACCCTGTGTCATGCGAATGGCTTAATGGGCAGGTTTTCATTCCCCCTTGACCCACGACAAGGCAGCGCGGCCCCACCTCTTCCTATAATCACACCCGTTTGTCTTTTTAACTGGTGCTAACCATGGCGTATCAACTCAACCTGAACTGGCCGGAATTTTTAGAAAAATACTGGCAAAAGAAACCCGTTGTCCTCAAAAACGCACTGCCAAATTTTGTCGATCCTATCAGCCCGGATGAGCTGGCAGGGCTGGCGATGGAGCCGGAGGTGGACAGTCGCCTGGTGAGCCATAAAGAGGGCAAATGGCACGCCAGCAACGGTCCGTTCGAGCACTTCGATGGCTTAGGCGAAACCGGCTGGTCGCTGCTGGCGCAGGCGGTTAACCACTGGCACGCCCCTGCCGCCGAGCTGGTGCGTCCGTTCCGCGTCCTGCCGGACTGGCGTCTGGACGATCTGATGATCTCCTTCTCGGTGCCGGGCGGCGGCGTGGGTCCGCATATCGATCAGTACGATGTGTTTATCATCCAGGGGATGGGTAGCCGTCGCTGGCGCGTGGGTGACAAGCTGCCGATGCGTCAGTTCTGCCCGCATCCGGCGCTGCTTCATGTCGATCCTTTTGAGCCGATCATCGACGAAGATCTGGCCCCGGGCGACATTCTTTATATTCCGCCTGGATTCCCCCACGATGGCTTCACCCACGAGACGGCGCTCAACTACTCCGTAGGTTTCCGCGGGCCGAATGGCCGGGATCTGATCAGCAGCTTTGCCGATTACGCGCTGGAAAACGATCTGGGCGGAGAGCACTACAGCGATCCGGATCTCACCTGCCGCGACCATCCGGGCCGGGTTGAGGCCTATGAGCTTGAGCGCCTGCGCAAGATGATGATCGACATGATCAGCAAGCCAGACGATTTTACACAGTGGTTTGGCAGCTTCATCTCCACGCCGCGCCACGAGCTGGATATTGCCCCGGCGGAACCGGAGTACACGCCGGAAGAGGTACTCGACGCGCTGACGGGCGGCGAAACGCTGACTCGCCTGAGCGGGTTGCGGGTGCTGAATGTCGGGGGCAGCTTCTTTATCAACAGCGAGCGGCTGGAGGTGTCGGATGCAAACGCAGCGGATGCACTGTGCCGCTACACCGAGCTTAGCCGTGCGGAGCTGGGCGATGCCCTGCGAAATCCGGCATTTGTGGACGAGCTGACCGGGCTGATTAACCAGGGTTACTGGTACTTCGACGAGTGATCACAAAGGCGGCGCGGGGCACAGGCTCCACGCCGCCACCTTTAAGCGGCAAGGATATGACAGGCTTTCCAGTAATCAAGAAGGCGCTCGTCATCAGGTTCTCGCTCCGCTTTACTTTTCATGGCCCGTGCCAGATTCTCTCTCGACACCTCCTGGCCTTTTTGGACGATATCTAAAACCGCTTCACCAAGAGCCAGGGATATTTCGGTACGATTGGTTTCTACCATATATGCCTCCATGTTGAGTGCGTGAAGATAATTATGCGACATAATAACGTGCCTGGAATATTTCTCAGTTGATTCTTATATATTTCGTGCGAACCTAAAACGCGGCGGGAAATAATGTTTCGAAATGCTAATGAGGCGGTCGAAACGTTATTTATGGACTACAGTTAGTTTCGTGTCACACCCGTAGAAACCAAATGAGGAGAATTAATTATGGTAAACCAGAGTGAAATCAAGGACCATGCTCAGGTAATGGCAAGCTGCGGTACCCACGTTGGCACCGTTGACCATCTTGACGGCAACCGCATTAAGCTCGCAAAAAATGACTCCGAGTCTGGCGGTAAACACCATTATATTCCGCTTGAGTGGGTCGATAAAATCGACGGGAATAATGTGGTTCTGACCAAAGACCATAAAGAAGTGTTTGCTGGCTGGCAAGAAGCGTAATAATCGCCAGCACCAGGCGGATATATTTTAGCTCCGGCATCTTGTCGGAGCTTAATATTTATTAAATTTGCCTGCATTGCCGCCGCGTTAAAGGAGTGATACTGTTTTATTTTTAATATGCTTTTCCAGGCGCAGGTATGTCCGACTCAATGCTCCCTCACCCGGCCCCCACAGCGAAAAAAACCTTTTCCGTTGCTGACTTTAAGGTCTTTGGCGAGCGCTACGGCATTGACTACCGTTTTCCGCTACTCACTGATACATGCGCCAGCAGCAGCCCCGTTCTGCACGGCGATGTCGAAGAGATGATTCTGCCGTCCGGCATCTCATTAACTCACTCCGATGTCCGCGTTCTGCAACCCTATGAAACCACCTCCCGCCACAGCAGCCCGCTCTATGTGCTGGTGGTGCTGGAAGGCTGCGTGACCCTGACCCTCAGCGGCAAGGTTTACTCGGTGCGCCCCGGCATGGCGTTCAGCGCCAGGCTGAGCGAGCAGCAGGCGATGTCTGCCCGTCATGATGCGGATATCGCCCTGAAAACCCTCTCTTTTGGGGTTTACCCTGATGATGCCCGCCGGGAAAACCTGCTTGCCTCACTGTTGGCGCAGTGGGAGAGGCTGAATGCCCCCACCTTTGTCTGGCAGGTGCCAGATTTTGTGCTGGCCGGGATCCAGCATGCCCGCCAGCGCGAGCGCAGCAGCCTGTCGCGCCAGCTGCTGCTGGAAGGGGTGATGTACCAGCTGCTCGGCCACGGCCTGCACCTGCGGGAGCAGGAGGGCGCGGCGCGGGTTAGCGCTGCCGGCGGTGAGCATGCCCGGCTGGAGCAGATCCGTCATCTGCTGGCGCAGGCTCCGGAGCAGGAGTACACCCTCGCCCAGCTGGCGGCTCAGGCCGCAATGAGCCCCAGCAGCCTGCGCAGCAAATTCCGTCAGGCCTATGGCTGCACGGTATTCGACTACCTGCGCGACTGCCGCCTCGCGCTGGCGCGCCGCTATCTGCTGGAAGGCCACAGCGTGCAGCAGGCGGCGTGGATGTCCGGCTACCAGCACGCCACCAACTTTGCCACCGCCTTTCGCCGTCGCTACGGCATCTGCCCCGGCGCGGTCCGTAACGGCTGCTAATCCGTTTTTTCCCCATCGCCAACGCCATTCGTGCGGTTTGGCATTGCGCATACGTACTCTGGCAGCGCGCATAGCTATCTTCTAAATGAAAAAGGTAATAATTCTCATTAATAATTAGAAATAGCTCTGGAGATTTTCATGTTCGCTAAATCGCGGCTGGCACTGCTGGTGGGATGGGTTACCGGGAGCGTCGCGCTCCCCCTGATGGCGCAGGAGACGCCAAAAACCGAAACGGTTGTTGTCACCTCGCAGATGCAGAGTGGCGCCACCAAGCTGGCGACGCCGGATATCGAGACCCCGCAGGCGGTGTCGATTGTTACCCGCGAGCAGTTTGAGGAGCAGGGCGCCACCAGCGTCCGCCAGGCGGTGAGC
>NZ_JBBCPK010000074.1:0-24029 GCF_037150775.1 Leclercia sp. M50 | reverse complement strand
CCAAATGCCTGCAGCAGGCGCCGGGCATAAGCCATATAGGTGGGGTCGTCCAGATCGGGGGCAAAGGTTTTGTGATCCGGCGTCCAGGTGCCTTTGATCCCTTTATCGATAAGCCACTGGGGGATCTCTGAGCCAGACTCCGGCCCATCGAGGATCATAAACCGCAGACCGACATTCATGGCCGGCTGATGCGCGGCCGCAGCAGCAAACCCCTCATCCACCAGCGCAAAATTGTACTCTCCTTCTCGCGGTTCCACTTCGCGCCAGTAGTAGCGTCGATACTCAAGACCCGTCGCCGGATAGTCGGCAATGCTTAAGTCCTGATCGTGAAAACGGGCAACACCGTTTCCCGGGTTTGCCAGAGGACCGCTAAGGGCGGCCGGATTCACCGTTTGTAACCTGTCTGCGCTCTCCGCCCGGGCGCCATCTGAAAGGAATAGCAGTGCTCCGGCGACAAGAAGTAACAACCGATTTTTACGGCGTGGCAGTTTGTAAATGCACATTAAATACTCCTTTCCCCAGAGTGTTACATCCAACAGAGAAGATTTTATTTCACACGATATATTCCCGGACTCACCCAATATTACTATTTCCATGCGTAGACGCTGGGCTAATGTTGATATGTTACTGCGCGGGAAGAGCGAGTGTTATGATTCACCTTTCATACTTCTGGGACTAAAGACACCGCTTATTTCTGAGTTTATTCATATTTACTCATGAGTACCATGGTAAAATGTTCAATAAAAATAACAGAATAATCAAGAAGCTGTTCTTCCATGAGTCCTGGGACATTATGGTCATCAACAGCCACGGCCAGCATGTTTTCCCGGAAAACACGCTGGATATTCTCTGTAATGCGAAAGCACGGCAGCTTGATAAAAAATATATTTTCCAGGCCGATCCTTTTATTATCGATAAAGGTGAACGGCTGTATGTTTTTTATGAAGCTTTCTCCTTCCTCACCTCAAAGGGGGTACTGCGCTGCCGTGTCCTTAATAAAGACCTGGAGGAGATAGAAGACGTTAAGCTCGAGGGGTTTGACGACTTAAAATGTCATCTCTCCTTTCCCTTCCTGTTCGAACTCGACGGCAAACTGTTTATGATCCCGGAATCGGCAGAGCGGAAAGAGGTCATTTTGTTCCAGTCGGTTGATTTTCCCGCGCGCTGGGAAAAGGTGAAAGTCCTGGTTTCCGATATGGCCGTGACGGATAACGTAATCTTTGAGCTGAATGGCGTGAATTTCATGGCCTCCACCACCATGGACAATGAGCTGGTGATCCACACCTCAGACGCTATTCTCGGTGACTGGCAGCAAATTTCTCCTGACCTGGATATCTGTAATATGCATGCCAGAGGCGCCGGAAAGCCCTACTCGATCAACGATAAAACCTACCTCTTTACCCAGGAGTGCAGTGCTGGGTTTTATGGAAAATCCATATTCATCAAGGAATTGACCAATCTGACGCCGCATAAATATGAAGAAAAATTGGTCGGTAAAATAAGCCCGTCGATTAATAACAGTGACGGTATCCACACGTTAAACTTTACCGATAACTATATTGTCTACGATACAAAACACCTGACTTTCAGCCTACTTTCCACCCTTAAAAAGCTGACCTATAAAGTGATGGTGAATCACCGCAAGCGTCTTTTTAGCTAAGTGACAATAGCGGTATTCAGAACTAATCTAACCAGAGTGACAGGATAAACACTGTAAAAGAGCTCCCCTGCTCCGCCACGTCAGTGCGCGGGCCACTGCTGGCTTTTTGAGGGCGTTAATATGGCGATTCTGGTTACGGGCGGTGCAGGCTATATTGGTTCACATACGGTACTGGCATTACTCGAGCGGGGAGAAGAGGTCGTTGTTATTGATAACCTTTCAAATGCCTCGCAGGAGTCATTAATCCGGGTCGCAGAATTAACGGGCAAACGGCCAATAGTCTGTATTGCTGACATTCTGGATCGCGACGCTTTAAAAACCCTTTTCACTCAACACAGCATCACCGACGTCATTCACTTCGCTGGCCTTAAATCGGTATCTGAATCTATTGCACATCCTCTCGCCTATTATGAAAATAATGTGGCCGGGACGATGGTGCTTCTACAGGAAATGCAGCAGGCGGGTGTCTCCAGCCTTATTTTCAGCTCCTCGGCCACGGTTTATGGCAATCCCGATACCGTTCCCTTAAGCGAGAACTCCCCTACCGGCGGTACAACTAACCCATACGGCACTTCCAAGCTGATGGTGGAGCAGATTTTGCGAGATTTCGCGGCGGCGCAACCGCAATTCAGGATCACTTGCCTGCGCTATTTTAATCCGGTGGGGGCGCACCCTTCCGGGCGCCTGGGAGAAGATCCAAACGGGATCCCCAATAATCTTGTACCCTATATTTCTCAGGTTGCTATCGGCAAGCTGGCGTGTCTGACCGTCTTTGGCAATGACTATCCCACGCCTGACGGAACGGGCATTCGTGATTATATCCATGTGATGGACCTGGCCCACGGCCACCTGGCGGCGTTGGATCATAAAGACGAAGGGGACGCCTTCAAAGTCATCAACCTCGGTACCGGCGTCGGTTATTCGGTGATTGACCTGATCAAAGCATTCGAAAAAGCGGCGCAGACCAGAATCAATTACCGCATCGTTGGCAGGCGATCCGGCGATGTGGCAGAGTGCTGGTCAGATTCATCGCTGGCGCGCCAGCTTCTCGGATGGCAGGCGACGCGCAATTTAGATGAGATGATGCGCGACGCCTGGAACTGGCAGAAGAACAACCCCGACGGCTATAACGCCTGACTACCGGCAGGGTAAACAGGAGCCATATGGCTCCTGTTAATTACTGATATTTCAGGTTGAGCCACCAGTCCCAGATCCCGACGTGAAAGTGCTGGAACAGGTCTATCCCCAGGGCTGATTTGATCATATAGAGCGTCAGCAGCACGCAACACAGCAGGAACAGCGTGGCAAACAGAATGAGAAAAGTGACCACGATACGCGACAGCTTTGACTCCGGGCGCGACCGCGTGCGGAGATCCCGCCCCAGTAAAAACACCATATAGAGGCGTTTGCCGAAGAAAGGGAAACTTTTACGGATATCGATCCGGTGCCGCGACGCCAGGGTGATCGAGACGATCGCGCTCTCGATCTCCTCTTTTTGCTCAGGCGTCAGCTGAGCGGTCACGTTCTTATCAAGCACTTCGTAAAAACGATCGATAACGATCGGGTTTCTGGGCTTACTGGTCAATTTTAACCTATTGATTTGTCTAATTTGTGATAAATGGAGACGGTTTTCCTGGCGATTTCATCCCAGTTGTAACGCTTCAGAAAATCGCCGTAATCAACGCGGGGCAAATGCGCCTGGCTTGCCATTTTTGCTGCTAAATCAGCAACGTTTCCCAGCTTAAAACTGGTTTCATCCGGCAAACCGACCTCGAGGTTCGGCAGGATATCGCTCACCACCACTGGCAGGGAATAGGACATCGCCTCAAGTAGCGCAATGGGTAAACCCTCATGGTACGATGGCATCACAAAGAGCGACGCCCGAGAGAAGACAACCTGCAACGCCTCGCCCTTTAAAAACCCCGTCATCACCACGCCAGGCGTGTCAAACGCGAGCTGTTTCAAACGCAAACTGTATTCCGAGGGATGATCCGCATCTCCCACCAGCACCAGCGGCAGCGTCAGGCCTGACTGTTGGTATGCGGCGATGGCATCATGCATCCCCTTCTCTTCCACAAAGCGCCCGACCATCACGATATAGCGCTCGGGCTGCAGCTCGTAGCGCCCAAGGATCTTATCGATCGTCTCTTTATCCAGCGGGCCCGGCACGTTAACCCCGTTGTAGATCAGATGTGCATCATAACGGTGGTATTTCTGCTGGATCAGCTGGTTGATCACCTCGGAGATCACAATCACTTCGTGGGCATACTTCACCGCCACTTTCTCGCCGAGCATCAGGATTTTTTTCGCCATCTTGCCCCACTTCTGGCGATCGTAATCCGGCCCGTGATGGGTAAAGACCACGCGTTTACCCAGGAGGCGTAACAGCGGCACCACGAGACCCGGCCCGATGGCGTGAACATGAACAATATCGGATCGATCGACGAATGTCCTCAACGCAGCAATAACAGAGTGCACAATGGCCTCAAAACTGCGTTTTTTGGGCGCCCACAGCGCCAGGGTCTCCACGTTTTTGTAGCGTGAGCGCCGGTAGGGTACGTAGGGTGACCGGGCAATGACGCAAATCTCCACCTCATACTGCTGGCGGATAGCCGGGTAGAGATTCTGACAATGGGTTTCAACGCCGCCTAAGACATCCGGGATGCCGCGGGTACCCAACACCGTGATTTTTTTTGCCATGTTATCGCCCGTCGAGCAGCTCGCGGTAGAGCGCCTGCAACGTCTCCATGTGCTTACGCAGTGAGTATTTCTGGCAAAGTCTTTCGCGGCCTTTCTGCCCCATCTCCCGGGCCTGCTGCGGGTTTTCCGCGATCTCGTCCAGCGCATCGGCCAGATCCTGAGCGTTGCCAGGTTCAAACAGCAATCCTTCAATACCGTGTCGTATCTGCTCCGGGATGCCGCCAATTCGGGCCCCCACCACCGGGCGGGCGAACGACATCGCCTCCAGTACCGCCATGGAGCAGTTCTCATAACATTCAGAAGGCAGCACCACCGCCCGGGCATATTTAATCAGCGCATCCAGCTCCGGCCCTTGCTGCACATAGCCGAGGAACTCCGCATGGGGGAAGGTTTTTACCATGTCGTCATACAGCGGCCCGTGGCCGACCACCTTTAACGGCATTTTATTCCGCATAAGCTGATGCGCCTGGGTCAGCGTCGGCACCCCTTTTTCACGGCTCAGGCGGCCAACGTAGAGCAGATAGCCTTCGTCCGGGCCCTCTTCCGGCTGCTGACTATCGTCAATACCGTTCACGATGACATCGATACGGGAGACCGGCAGCGAGCGCCTCAGCTCGTTACGCAGAAATTCACTCGGGGAGACAATCACGTCCAGCGCCTGATAATTTTGCGCGATGTACTGCCAGGTCGCTTCTAAGGACAGCAGCAAACTCTTCGCCGCCGAGCCCTCCTGGCAGCGATAGCGAAACGCATTAAACACGCTGCCCGTCACGCAGGCATCACATACCTTGCCGTCACGCAGCATAGAGTAGGAGGGACACATAATTTTATAGTCGTGAGCGGTTAGCACCGTCTTACAGCCGAAATCCCGGGCGACTTTAATCAGCGCAGGCGTCAGCTGATGATAAATATTGTGGAAATGGACGATCTCCGGGCGCGTCTGTTGCAGCAGCGCCAGCATTTTTTTGCACGCCTCCCGGTTGTGAATAAAGCTGATGGCGGTTTTTGCTCCCGCCAGCAGGCCGCCCTCTTTGTGGTAATCCACATTAGTGACGAAGTAGTCCGCATAGTCAGAGGGAAAATTTTTCTCGTGCTGCATTGAGAAATCAATTACCTCCACCCCGGCCTCTTTCAGCATGTTACGTTCCTGAAAATAGACCGTTTCAGCTCCTCCTTTAATAAAGAAGAACTTATTCACCAGTAAGACTTTCATTACTCTACCTGCTCATGAATAACTTTATTGCCCGGTGGCACCCTGGGATCGCGAAGGGGGTGGAAAAGGCCTTTAACCAGCCCGGCAGAGAGCACCGCCAGATTAATCACGCTGTTGAGGCCGTTTTTTAATGAGCGGTTGCGAATGGTTTTCAGCAGGATGAAGGCCAGCAACGGCAGCAGCGCAATGTCGATCAGGCTGACGTCGAAAGTGAAGAACACAATCAGAACGATAAAGATGTAACTTGCGAAAATCACTTCGTTTTTCACCAGCATCAGCGCATCGCGAAACCAGGGCTTGCCCCATGCGCTGCGCAGCAGTTCTCCCGGCGCCTGATGAAACCCGCTTTTCCAGCGATAGCGCAGCATTTTAAAGGTCGGCATGGTGTAGGAGGTATGGCGGAAATAGGGCACGTTCAGGCGATGCAGTTTGTAGCCCGCGGTCAGCAGGCGAATGCCCAGCTCCGCCTCTTCATAGGCGTGCAGGCTGCGGTTGGTCAGATAACCGATGTCGGCAATCGCCGACAGGCGATACAGGCCGCCACCACCTAAATGGTCGCAGTCGCCCAGCGGATAGATCTTATTGATGCGCTGTTTGCGGGAGGTAAACTCATAGTTTGAGGCGTCGTCCATCTCCACCGTGCCGGCCACGCCAGCATAGCCAGGATTTTCCTGCAGAAACGCCACCGCCCGATCGATAAAGCCCGGCTCCAGCTCCATATCGCCATCCATCAGCAGAATGAACTCCCCTTCGCTGTGAAGGTAGCCCAGCTGATGCCCGACACCGCAACAGCGGTCTGCCGGTTCGGTTAACGACACCACCATCACCCCTTTATCGCTGGCCAGCTGCTGGGTGTTATCCGTAGAAAGACTGTCGGCAACGATAATTTTATGCGGATACTCAACGATCTGGCTGCGAATACTGTCGATGGTTTTCTCAATACACTCGGCTTCGTTAAACGTTTTAATACTTACGGTAATAAACGGTTTGTACATCAATAGAGCCCCGTATAACGGCGTACGGTCCGGCGGATAATCAAGCTGGAACCTAAAGATAAATAGAATAAGAATTGCAGCATTGGCACGATCATCAGTATCTGACTGTAGGGCAGACTAAGCAGACAGGCGATGGCAAAAACATTAAATGCCGGTGCAAAGCTCAGAAGCTGGAGATCTTGTTTATCAATTTGGTCAACGGATAACAGAGGTTCAGGCTGAACCACTTTCAGTATATAAACAAATAGCCCAATAAATATAAGCGTGCCCACCACGCCCACTTCCCAGAGCAGCATACTCATGGCGGTACTGTCGAGGATCAGGTTATAGACCTGATTCAGGAAACCTGGCGAGAGGAAGCTACCGCTGTTGGTGGCATTCAGCCCGTAGCCGAACAGCGTGCCCGGCAGCCCCGACAGGTCGTTATGCTGGAGCCAGAACGTCAGGGTAGTAAAACGCCCGATCTCCCCGCCTGGCAAGATGAAATTCGGGTCGAAAATATAGCTGAGTGAACCAAAGAAAACCGTGAACGGGTTCTCCGACATATCGATGCCATAAGCGGCGGTATAGCTGTAGGCGAGAATGACAATGGCCAGCCCGATTAACAACACCATCGCCACCAGAATGGAGAGCAGCACGGCTAAATTCACCCGACTCGCCTCTTTGACCCAGGAGGGCATAAGCCACACCCAGCCCAGCAGCAACGGCGACAGCAGGATCACGAATTTCACTTCACCAATAATGCACATCACAAACCCCAGCGCGATATGCAACGCCATGTTTTTAAAGCTGGTCAGCCCATGCTTATACTCCGAGACCTTCAGCAGCATGATCAGCAGACAGAACAGCCCCATCGCCGCGGTGTTGCCGCCACCCATCGGGTCACCACCGAACGTCCCCACCACGGAGTCCCATTTTTCCTCTTCGCCGTGTAACGCCACGCGCTGCGGCACCACAAAGAGGAGCTGGTAGAGCGCAACCGGGAACTGGATATAAAAAATCCAGTACAGGCCGCGCGTCACCTGATAGATCTGCGATTCCCGGCAGAAGCCCAGCAGAAGGCAGAGCATCACCAGCGAGAGCGCAATCTCATTCTTAAACCCGATAAGGGTAATCAGCGCCCCGCCCTGGAACAGGGTCGAAATCCCCGCCAGCACGATAAACGAGAGATAAAGCGTC
The DNA here is from genome assembly GCF_037150775.1 of Leclercia sp. M50. Taxonomy (NCBI): domain Bacteria; kingdom Pseudomonadati; phylum Pseudomonadota; class Gammaproteobacteria; order Enterobacterales; family Enterobacteriaceae; genus Leclercia; species Leclercia sp. M50. Next base: position 16,282 of record NZ_JBBCPK010000074.1, on the reverse strand, counting down.
AGAACAATCGCTTCCTGCGCATCCAGCCGCACGGGTTCATGGCGGGTTTGCAGCACGAGGAAACCGGCCATCAGCATCGTCATGAAGAAGGGGAGCCACAGCACCGCCAACTCACCGGTGAAATACTGCACCAGCCCGATGAAGATGAGGGTCAGCAGGGTGAAGGTTTGTAAGTAATGTCCGGTATTAAGATTCATGATGCCACTGACCCGTTTTTCAGAATGTCGGCGCGCTTATTCACCTTCAGGTAGATGAAGGCGTAGCGAATGAACGTCAGAATCGAAAATAAGATGATGGAGGTCGCATAGTCATTGTAAAAATAGGGCACAACGAGGAACGCGATAACCACAATCGCCAGTTGTTCAAGCTGGATCCGCAGGAAGTAGCGGTGCGAGCCAAAAATCAGTTCAATCACCGTCAGCGGACAGACCGCCAGCGCCGGGAAGAGGTAGGGCAGCATATAGCGCGAGGTCGGGACGGAGGCGATCCACTCCTCGCTGAAGCCCAGATTCATCACAATCGGATAGAAGATGAAGACCCCCAGCGTGCAGATCACCCCCAGCACCAACAGCAGCAGACGGACCTTCGTGTACTCTTCGTAGTTGAAGACGTTGTTTCTGAAATCTATCGACCATTTCGAGAAAATGGTGTTCCGCACCGCATTGCCGACAATCACCACCGGGGCCAGACAGAAGCGGCTCACCACCGAGAAGTAGCCCGCCGTTAAGGCCGAGAACCAGAAGTTGATGAGCATAATCGGCAGGTTGTTATTAGCCATCGCCAGCACTTCGGCACTGCCCACTTTGGTAATGTGGTGGATATTTTTTTTCAGGAACGCCAGGTTACTGGAGGGCCACAGGTGATGCAGGGTGACGGTGCGAATATCAAACGCCCGCAGAATGCAGGCGCTGGTCAGCGCCATCATCAGGATCGCCCACATCCAGTAAAACGCCATCACCTGGTGGGTGAGCAGCACGGAGACCACCACCACCACCGAGACGGAGATGCGTTGCACCACCAGAAAGCGAAAGTTTGCCGTACGCAGCGACAGGTTCTCGGCGACCAGCACCCAGGTATTCGAGAGCGTGAGCAGGTAAAGAAAGAGCATATTCTGGTGAAACAGCCAGCCCGTCAGCACCGCATAAGGAATGGCGATGGTCAGGCTTTGCAGGAGACAAAACACCACATTCTGGGCCAGCTCGTCATCCTGTTGTCTGGGGATCAACAGCTGCGAGGCAAAGGTGCAGACCTGCGCCCCAATCAGGGCAATACTGTAGTTGAGCGCGTAGAGCCCCACTTCGCCAAGATCGTACTTATGCGAAATGAGCCAGATCGACAGGGCACCAATCAGCTGTGAAATAACTGATGACCCTGCGATCGTGGAGGCGCTCTTGAGAAGACTCATGCCCGGCCTGTGTTATTCATCAGTTCATGCGTATGGTAGTTAAGTGAACGCAGCCCCTCTTTACTCTCCAGATTTTTATCCACGACCTGGTTCAGCACGCCGCCAATAATCACATTGTGGTGGTGGGTCGCTTTCTCAATCGCCGGTCCAGTGGTGTCGGCGGTGTTCAGACCCGCTTTGAGGACAAAGATCAGGCCGTCCGTTACCTGGTTAACCAGCTGCACTTCCTGGCTCTGATTCACTGCGGCGACATCGACAATGATGCGCTGGTAGCGGCTACGCAGCGAATCAATCAGCGGTTTTAACCGTTCAGGCGACAGCAGCAGCAGCGCCGAGACCGGGGTATTGCCGCGCGGCAGGAAATCGAGATTATCGTTGATCTTCACCAGCACGTTGTCGGTCGCGTTGTCGCCGCGCAGCACTTCTGCCACGCCAGGCGCCTTCGGTGAGCCCAGCTCGCCCGACAGCCCGTCGCTGTTAAAGAAGTCCATATCGATAAGCAGCGTTTTCTGGTCGAAGCTGAAGGAGCTCGCCAGCAGATTCGCCAGCAGCGTCCGTCCCTCTCCACCCTCCGCCGACGTCACGGTAATCACCTGCAGCGGATGGCTGCTGAGCATGATCTGGGTGCGCATGCTGTGAATAACGTCCGCGTTCAACGGATCGCTCATCATCAGATCGCGGATTTTGCTGCGCCCACCCACCCCCTTAAAGCGACGGATCTCACCCAGCGGCATCAGATTCAGCCGTTTTTGCATCTGGCTCAGGGTGTTCACCGACTTGTCCGTGGCCGTTTTCACCATGATGTACATCACGTAGAAGAGCATCACCAGCAGCACAATCATCAGCATCAGCAGCGGCTTGTTCGGTTTAGCCGGCTGCGCTGCGGGCACGGCAGGATCGTAGATCTCCGCATCCGCATCGGAATAAGAGCCGGGTAGTGCCAGCTCCTGCGTGCGCTGATAGGCCATCTTGTACATCTCTTCGGTTTTATCCAGCGCCAGCTTGAGATCGTTGTAGCCGTCACGCTTCAGGGAGAGCTTCTGGAAGTTCGCTTTCTGCTCTTCCAGCTGCTTCTGGTAATTTTTTTCGTCCGCCAGCGCCGCCTCGTAGGTCTGGCGTATTCCTGCCTCCTGCTCCCTGAGCGTCATCGCCGTTTGCGCCTGAATGGCACTGATACGCGCCCGGGCCTGGATCACTTTGTCATGCTGGGGACCGTAGGATTTCTCCAGTTGGGAAAGCTCGCTGTTGGCCTGGATCAGGGCAATGCGTAGATCCTGGATCTGGGCGTGATTTGAGATAGATGGCAGCGAAATAACCTGCCCCCGCGAGCCACCGGAGCGGATTTCGTTATAAACAGACTCAGCCGCTACCCGGCGCTCGGTCGCGTTTGCCAGGCGGTTGGTGATAATGCCCATCTGCTCCGTTTCAAAGCCATCAACACCACGGAAGGTTAGCAGCCCCTCTTTTGCCAGATAGCTATCCAGCGCACTCTTTTGCTGCACCATTTGCTGCTGGAGTTCCTGCAGCTTCTGCTGGTTATCTTCTCTCGCCTTCGCTGTTTTTTGCTGCTTGAGCGCAAGGGTGTAATTAATAAACGACTCCGCCACGCCATTGGCGATATCCGCCGCCAGCTGTGGCGAGGTGGATTCATAGGAGACGGTAGACAAATGGGTCGTACGCACGTTGCTGATCGTCAGATCCTTCTGCAGCGTTTTCAGGGCATGATCAACCCGCTGCTGTTCATTTGCAGGCGTTGCGCTACTGCCAGACCCCTCACCGTTAAACGCCGGGTTTTGATCGAGTTTTAGCGTGCGGATGGCTTGCTCAAGCACCACGCGCGATTGCATCAGCGCGTTTTGCGTTTCGTAGTACCCGTTACGGGTGGAGTCATAGCCTTCCACTTTCTGGAAAGGTGAAACATTGTCCGGCTGAGCTTTAATCAGTACCGTGGCAGTGGAAACATACTTCGATGACATCAAACTCATTAATGGCCAGGCAATCGCCCCGGCAATCACGCCGGAGAGAACGATTTTCCAGGAGTTCTTTTTAATTTCTCTGGCAAATCTGGCGATATCGATAGCGCTTTCTCGCTTTTTGCCATTTTCCACTATTGATAGTTTCATGGTCAGAAGAACCCTATGCCAATAATTACGAGATCGCCCGGGAGAACGGAGTGGGTAACATCAACATTTTCGAGTAACTCACCGGAGGATGATTGACGAATGCTGAGATCCGTACGGTCTGCCCGGTCGGTATAACCCCCCGCCAGCGCGATGGCTTTTTCCACGGTCATACCCGGCTCATAGGAATAGCCATTGGGGTTCTCAACTTCACCAGAGATATAGAACTTACGGAATTCGGCGATATTTACGGTCACCATGGGATTAAGCACAAAGCCATTACGCAGGCGTTGCGTAATCTCTGCATCGACCTGGCTTGCGGTTTTGCCCTTTAATTCCAGCTTGCCAATATAGGGGTAATTAATAGCCCCACTATTATCAAGTACTACTTTCATGGTCAGGTCAGGTTGACCGGCAACGTTAATGTTGACGATATCCCCGGAGCCCAGTAAATAATTTGCTGTATCGACCACACTATTGTCCTTTAACGTCGGCTGCGGTGATTTGCAGCCAGCAAAAAGGACACTGAGAAGTAAAAACGCGCACAGTTTCATTATTTTCATTTTAAATCTGAACCTTAGCTGTAAGCATAATCAAAGATTGATCGTAGCCCAACGTTTCAGTCACCACGCGATCGTCGTTAGGGCCGATGGTAAAGGTATCGGTATCTTTATTAGACTTAAGCGTATCTAGATGATATTCCACACCAAAGTTAATCGATGGTGTGAGGTCATAACCTACAATAAATGAAAACACGCCATTCTTATCGTGACGGTCCTTGTCCTGATCTTTGTAGTCTTCTGTAATGTATGCGTAATCAAGCAACGTCGTTAACCGGTTATTCATCCAAAAATGTTTGTATGAAACGCCGTACTCCGTGACTAAATTATATCCTCCCGCTTCGGAAGGGTCTTTAATACTTTGGGATGTTCTTAAGGTAAAAAGCGACTGTTGGAGAGGTCGCCATTCACCCAGAATATCCCAGTTAATCCCGTTAAAATCCTTCGATCCAGGGTTATTTTCAAAGGTTTTATAAAGCCACGACACGTTCATATCAACGTTCGTTTTGCCCGTCAGCTGCGACTGAATGCCATAACGCAAATAGTATTCATTACTGTCTTTTTCTGACGCATGGCCATAGCGAAACTGGTTGGTAATAAAACTATAGCGAAAACGCGTCTTAGATGTGTATTGATCGAAAATTTCTGCGATCAGCGTATTTTCGTCCCACTCCTGTTCGCGAATATATTGTGCAAAGTCCTCATCCTTGCTTTCAACCTGGCCGGTATTGCCGAAGGTCCACTTGCGGTGTATCAACGCCAGGTCTGCTCTTCCACGGCCATCTGGCGCACCGTAACTATAGCGCAGCTCACCGTTGAACAAATTGGTGGTTAACGGTGACCTCACGCCAAATTGCCGGAACTGTTCGGGCAGGAACCCTTCCGTCACGCCGCGCCCGCGCTCCTCATGGCCAAGGGAATCTTCCAGATTCAGGGTCAGGCCATGCATCAGCCCAAATCGCCAGTCGCCTTTAAAGCGAAAAAAGTGATCGTCATAATCATCCGCAGAATCGCTCGAGTAGTGGCGATAATCCCCGGAGTACATCAGCAGGTACTTATCCTGGCCCCGCTCCCCGTTCATGCTCAGGACCGGCTTGAGCCCCTGGAAGTCGGAGCCTTTTTCGTCGCTGTCGTGAGGCTGGAAAGTCACATTATCGTTATGCCCATAATCCACAGCGACGTTGCTCTGAAAGTCGATGCCCGCCCAGCCGATGTGTGATTTTGGCGTTAATTCTGCTAACGCGACCGGAGACGCTATCATCCCAGCGATAATAATTATTTTAGTATGCATTCTTACCGACAAATCCCTTAAAAATGGTTTTAATGATGATTTTTATATCTAACCAAAAGGACCAGTTCTGAATATATTCAATGTCGTACTGGACTCGCTTTTCCATTTTATATAGCGCATCAATTTCGCCACGATAGCCATTAATTTGCGCTAAACCTGTGATCCCAGGCTTTACTTTATGGCGAATCATGTAGTTTTCGACCTGCTTACGGTAAAGCTCGTTGTGCGCCACAGCATGAGGCCGCGGGCCGACAATCGACATATTTCCTTGAATAACATTGATGAACTGCGGTAGTTCATCCAGAGACGTCCGACGTAAGAATGCTCCAAAGCGCGTGACCCGGGGGTCATCTCGTGTCGCCTGTATCACCGTGTCGGTATTTTCCATGACTTTCATGGTCCGGAACTTCCAGACTTTGATCTTCTGCCCGCTCAGACCATAACGATCCTGTTTAAAGAAAACCGGGCCGCGCGAGGTGAGCTTGATGCCGATGGCAATGACGATCATTAACGAGACAATCATTACCATGATCGCGCTGCCCAGCACCAGATCTTCTGCGCGTTTAATAAACGAACCTCCGCCATCCAGCGGCGAAGTGAAAATACCGATCGTTTGTAAGTTATGGATAGAGCGTATCTGCGAAGTATTGGTACTGTAAGCGTAAAAGTCTGGCACGATGTAGGTATTGACAGTGGTATCAGACATCATGGCTAAAAAATGGCGTATACGCTGCAGCGCCACCATCGGCAGGGCGATGTAGATTTCATCCACTCTGCCCGCCTTCGCCTCCTCTACCAGCTTGATCACCGGCCCGTTATAAGGACTGGTAATTCTTTTCGCCAGTTCACCCAGCCGCTCCGGGCCACGTTCATCATAGAAGGCCAGCTCCAGCTGCACGTCCGCATATTCCAGCCGCAGGGCCTTTTCCGCCGCCAGGCCGTTATCGGTGATACCGATAATCGCCACTCTGATACGTTTTTTAGTCGACAGCTTAAAGATAATCAGCCGGCTCACGTAAAGAAAAGGGATCGGCGAGGCATACCAGAGCGGCATTGCCGGGATATTGCGCACATCAATAAAGCTCAGATAGCCTAAAGAATATAATTTCGCGACTAAAAGGCGCACCATGCCGATAAACAGGATGGCCAGAAACGCCGTCAGAAGAAGACGCCGCTGGTTGCGTAATTTGTTGTTTTTAGGCCGATACAGATAACACTCTGTGTACTCACCAAACAGTAAAAACGAGATGGAGTACAACAAGCTGATCAAAATCACAGTGTCGAAAGACTCCATTTTCAACCACCAACCACTCAGCATCAAAATTAAATTAATTGAGAAGAAATCAATTAATTTAATGAATACTGAGTAACCTCCATGGATGATCTTCTGCGAATTTCTCAGCATGTCCTGACCTACTTATAATTAAGCATCGGTATTATTTTTTTGTGCTAATTGCACTTGTAAGCGTAATAAAAATAATAAAATGCTGTTTCGCGCAAGGATACGTTACCGAAAAGATTCAGCATCTCAGGGTCTGTCTGCATTCACAACTACGTTGGTGTTGAACCCGGCATACACTTCTCTCATAGCGCTCAAAGCGTCGATTTTTTAGAGGCATCTGCTTGTATACAGCGTAAGCACTATTCAATCAAAGCGCCAATAAACTTTAGTCGTATTCCTTTTCGGTATGAAAAAAAACGATTACGCAGGCAAAATCAGGAAAACCATAGAAAATATGATCTACCTTATATGCTGTGACGTTATGGTGACGAAAGACACAAAACCCGGCCGAAGCCGGGTTTTGTTATTTACTCATTGATGCGGGGATGTTGATCGACCAGTCGGGAACGCTTCGCCTGCAGTTGCGCAATTTCAGCATCGATATCTTCTATCTTCTGCTCAATGTTGTCGTGGTGCTCACGCAGGATCTCTTTCGCTTCCTGAAGGTCAGACGCAGCAGGCGTCGCCCCTTTCAGCGGCAGGTTCGCCGTCTCTTTCATATAAATGCCGGTTACCAGACCGATGACCGCAATCACCATCAGGTAATACGCTGGCATCATCAGGTTCTGGGTACTCTCCACCAGCGACGCCGCCAGCGTAGGGGTCAGACCGGCGATCAGCACCGAGATATTAAACGCCGCCGCCAGTGCGCTGTAACGAATGTGCGTCGGGAACATCGCCGGCAGGGTGGAGGCCATCACGCCGATAAAGCAGTTAAGGATCACCGCCAGCATCAGCAGGCCGGCAAAAATCAGCCCGATCACATTGCTGTTAATCATAATGAAGGCAGGGATAGCCAGCGCGAACAGCGCGACACTGCCAAAAATAATGAAGGGGCGACGGCCAAAGCGGTCGCTCAGCAGACCCATGATCGGCTGGACAAACAGCATGCCCACCATAATGGCGATGATAATCAACACGCCGTGATCTTCCGAGTAGTGCAGGTTATGCGACAGATAGCTCGGCATATAGGTCAGCAGCATGTAATAGGTCACGTTGGTGGAGATCACCATACCGATACAGGTCAGCAGGCTGCGCCAGTGTTTGGTGGCAATTTCTCTGAACGAGACTTTCGGTCCATCCTGCAGCCCTTCGCGATCGCCCTGCTCCAGCTTATCAACATGCTGCTGGAACGCCGGGGTCTCTTCTAAGGCGTGACGCAAGTAGAGGCCGATAATGCCCAACGGCAACGCCAGGAAGAACGGAATACGCCAGCCCCAGGAGAGGAAGTTCTCTTCGCCCACCACGGTGGAGAGCAGCACCACTACGCCCGCGCCCAGCACGAACCCGGCAATGGAGCCAAAGTCGAGCCAACTGCCCATAAAGCCGCGCTTACGGTCCGGGGAGTATTCGGCGACGAAGATCGACGCCCCGGTATATTCACCCCCGACCGAGAAGCCCTGTGCCATCTTACAGAGCAGCAGCAGGATCGGCGCCCAGATGCCAATACTGGCGTACGACGGGATCAGACCAATACAGAAGGTGCTGACCGACATAATCACAATCGTGATGGCGAGGATTTTCTGACGGCCATACTTGTCCCCCAGCATCCCGAAAAACAGGCCACCCAGCGGTCGGATAAGGAAAGGAACAGAGAAGGTCCCGAGGGCGGCAATCATCTGCACGCTGGGATCGGCATCGGGGAAGAAGACTTTACCTAGCGCATAGGCCACGAAGCCATACACACCAAAATCGAACCATTCCATCGCATTACCGAGCGAGGCGGCGGTGATCGCTTTACGCAGTTTGCCGTCGTCAATAATGGTGACGTCGCGCAGGGTGATCGGTTTAACTTTTTTCCTTTTAAGCATTGCTATCCTCATAGACTAAGCCCAGTCCTCACCACAGCGCTGAAAAATGCGCTCTATGGAACCCGGGAAGCGCTTCATGCGCATTCTCGTCTCTCAAGCGTAGCAGGTTTACTTACACTGACCTTTCGGACCGGTACAACCGAACCTGTTGACGCCTGTCTGGGCTGTGAATGACAGCCTTTACCCTACCAGCGTTTATATGTGTGATCAACTTCACATATTTTTTTATGGTTATCACCAGAAGTGTCAAAACTGTAAATACATGCCCATCAGTTGTTTCTTATGTCTGGTTCTGTAAATACCCTTTCGAACGTTATTATTTGCTGTGAAATTAAAAAAGAACGACATTATTTTACAATGCATTTACAGCGGTTTTAATAATCAAGAGGCAAATATCGTGTTTCCTTAAAATATGTGACGAAGATAACTAAAACACTGTTTTATTTTGATTGAATCGCAATTCCAACGATCGCATCATAAGCCCGTTACAACGAGTCTGGTGGCCTTTGAGTAAAGGCTTAAAAAAACCAAACTGGTTATATCTGCTGTATGAATGACGAATCCGCTGACGCCACCAGGTCACAATTCGTTGAATTCATTAGATTATTAAATATCACTTGTCCGCTGGCGATGCGCGATGAGATGTGAGGGTTGATGATGAAGATTAAAGCCGCGATAGAACGCATCCCCGGAGGGATGATGCTGGTTCCGCTGGTTCTGGGTGCAATTTTAAATACCTTAGCGCCTAATACTGGAGCCTATTTTGGTGGATTCACCAAAGGCATGATTACCGGCACAGTACCGATCCTTGCGGTCTGGTTCTTCTGTATTGGCGCTTCCATAAATTTACGTGCAACGGGTACGGTATTACGTAAATCCGGTACGCTGGTAATAACCAAAATTGCCGTGGCGTGGATTGTGGCGATGGTTTGTGCCATGTTTATTCCGGAAAACGGTATTCAGACCGGCTTCTTCGCAGGCCTCTCGGTGCTGGCCATTGTTTCTGCAATGGACATGACCAACGGTGGCCTGTATGCCAGCCTGATGAACCAGTACGGCACCAAAGAGGAGTCCGGCGCGTTCGTGCTGATGTCTCTGGAATCTGGCCCGCTGATGACCATGCTGATCCTCGGCTCCGCCGGTCTGGCCTCCTTTGAACCGCACCACTTTGTCGGCGCCGTCCTGCCGTTCCTGATCGGTTTTGCCCTCGGCAACCTGGACCACGATCTGCGCGACTTCTTCAGCAAAGCGACTCCGGTTCTGATCCCGTTCTTTGGCTTCGCGCTGGGTAACACCATCAACCTGAACGTTATCCTCGATACGGGTCTGCTGGGTATCGTGCTGGGTGTGGCGGTTATTATTATCACCGGTATCCCACTGATTATTGCCGACCGCGTTATCGGCGGCGGGAATGGTACTGCGGGTGTCGCCGCCTCTTCCGCAGCAGGCGCTGCGGTGGCAAACCCGGTGATTATCGCCCAGATTAACCCCGCGTTCGAACCGGTTGCCGCCTCCGCTACCGCGCTGGTTGCTGCAAGCGTCATCGTCACCGCGATTCTGGTGCCGATTATTACCGCGCTGTACGCCAAACGCTTTGGCAACGTCCCAACCACGACCGAAGAACAGCGCCCGGTTGAATCACTGCACCACTGAGATATAAGCCCTCGCCCGGACTATTCTCTCCCTGGAGAGAGGGTTAGGGTGAGGGGGAACATGCAACTCCGTTGTTGGTTCCGTTCACCTTACGTTCTTTGCCTCTCTGTCACACCTGAACCGGTGAACGTGCCAGGGGGGCTCGCCGCCTCCCCCTGGCTACCCCGGCTCCCGGCAAAGAAAATCGCCGCTTCGCGGTTCCTTCGGCTTATTCCCTTCGGCTATCGGGTCGGGCGTGATCCTACATCCATGTAGGTCACGCCCTCTCGGCGCATCCCTGCGCCTCGCCCCGGCCTACGGTCAACGCCTCAGCGATTTTCAGCCGGACCAGGGAGTCGCTGTAAGTCTTTTATTACTCTCTAATTATTTCATTGCGTTAAGCATAAGAAAATGACTAAGGATTCCTCAGCCCCTCACGGGAGAGGGAATCCCCTACTCCCCAAAAACCTCCTCCACCATCGCTTTCGCCAGCCTCGCCGCCGAACACAACCGCGGCATCCCCAGCGCCACATTCTGCCAGCTTTGCGTCACCGACCAGCACACCGGATGCCTGTCCACATCACACCAGTCACCCAGCCAGCCCAGCATATCTTTATGGTCGATAATCCCCGGCGTACTGGGCGTGGTGAGCCACTGGTGATAAAAATGGCGGGTATTAGGTGCAGCGTTGATCCCCTGCGCCAGATAGTTAGCCACCATGCTGCACAGGTTATCTTTTAACATGGCGCTGACGTCCGCATTCGCCAGCCGACAGGCATCACCGAACGCCCCCCAGCGCAGCTCCTCCAGCGCCACATAACCGCGACCGGCCAGCGACCAGCCGTCGTAGTGCCCGGCGCGCCAGCGGGTAAAAATCTGCTCGCTGTGAACGCCTGCCTGCACCGTTAATCCGCGCTGGGTTAACGCCTTCTCTTTGAACTGCGCACGTTGCTGAAAATGGGCGGAGAGGGTTTCGTATTGATGCACCACGCCAATCGGCGGCTGATTGCGCAGGCTGGCCTGCTGGCGCAGCGTGGAGAGAATGTGCGTCATGCGGGTCAACGCCAGATGGCCGGGGTCGAACATGCCCGCCAGCTTCTCTGCCAGCCCGAGTCGCAGCACAGCATTTTCGCTGAACATTCCCCCCATGGCCCACTGACGAAGATGAGACTGCGCCATGATCTCCTGGGTTAAACGCTCACGAAAGTGCTGCTGTTGCGACACCACAGAGGTGTGACGCTGCGCGTCAGCCCCCTGCACCAGGTCGACCATAAATTTAGGATGGATACATTCCAGCGTCCGTCCGGGACCGTCCAGTAGTTGTTTTGTCATGGTTGCTCTGCCGCGAATAACGTTTGAATATCATCGCGTAACAGTCGGGTATCTTCCTGAATCCACGTCGCAGTCGTAATGCATTGCTGCAACAGCTGGCTGAGCGCCCGTGTGGCATGCTCATTTTGCTGACGCACTGCGAGGCTATCACGCAAGCTTTCCTGTAACCCTGCAAGGCATAACGAGAATTCCGCAAAGAATGTCGCCATACCCGCTGTAACAGAGACATCGACCTGCGCAGCCAAAGCTTTACGAATTTGTTCACAAAAGTGATCTATATGCTGTTTAAATTTTTCATGAAGCTCTGACACGTTAATAACATAGCGCGTCCGCGTCATTACATAATCTTCCCAGCCCCAGCCCGGATTATTCAACCAGCGGGAGACCGTGTCGCGCAGTGCACTGCTGGTTCCCTGCCCCTGGCCAGCCGGCAGGCTCTCCTGAGCGATAGCATCGCTGAACAGCCCCCGGGTATTGAAGTTAAGCTGGTTTGCCTGAAACGCCGGGAAGCTGATCCGCGCGCGGAATCCGGCATGGCTTAGCTCCTCTTTAATCCGCGTTTCAATGGGCCGCATGGCGTCGTTCAGGGAGCGGGCCAGCGTGGTTTCCAGCTGGTCAAACCGCAGCGACAGCTCGCGACCGATTTTTGCCTGTGCATCCAGCAGGATCATTTCACAGGAGGAGCGGATTTTGCTCAGCAGGATTTGCGCCTGACCTTCATCGTCCAGCACCAGTTGTCCCGGGGTAGCTAACGCCTCGGCATGGAGCGTGTGCGGCTTAAACCCGGCCAGATCGAGCAAATTATCCGGGTTGAAGATGTGCGCGACCGCATGTTTGATATCGTTCTGCTGCGTGCTGATAAACAGGTCGGTCGCCGCCAGCGCCTGTCCGACTTCATGCCGCACCTCATTGCTTACCGACGCCTGGCGGGACTGCAACAGCGCCATATCCTCTTCCAGGCGGGCGATATTCAGCTCCAGCTCGTCGAAGGCGACCGTCAGCCCCTGATAGCGGAAATCGAGATACTCCCGGGCGTTCTGGGCATAGTTCAACAGCTTATGCGACGCCGAGCGTAACGCATACAGCGAGGCATTGGCGTAGGCAGCATAAATCAGCTTACGGATCGGCTGCTCAAAGAGGGAATCCTCCCACAGCAGATCGGCGGAGTGGCGAACGTGCTCAATATCGTCCAGATCGGCAGTCCGCCAGCGGCGGCCCAGCGCAGCTTCGGCAAAATCCTGCACCCAGCGCTGCTCCTGGTGATCCGGCAGCTTGCCGTGCTGATTCAGTTCATGACGCGCCCGATTCGCCAGGTATCCCCACATCGAGGAGACCGGGAAGATCTGCCCCGGAGAGATATGGCCTTTCATCAGGGTGCCGGAGATCATCGCCCGCACCTGCTCTTCATCATCGCTGTTGCGGTCTTTCTGATCGAATTTGTTGACCAGCGCGTAGAGCGGTACCGATTTGCTGACGGCAGAAATAGCCAGCCGCACTTCGGCGTCCGAAATCGACTTCAGTTGCGTATAGTCCATTACCGCCAGCACCGCCGAAGCGCGGGCGAGCTGCTCAGTAAGCATTTTTTGCAGATGCGGTTGCCCGGCCTCATTCGGCCCGGGGGTATCCAGCAGGGTTAATTGCCCCAAATGACCATCCAGCCCGGCCAGATGGACAAACTCCACCTCAATAACCGGGATATTCTCAATCGCTGCATAGGCGGAGAAGGGAAAATCTGTTCCAAGCGCCTGAGAAAGTCGCACTAAATCATTCAGGTTTTTTAAACAATTAAATATCGGCTGCGCGCCTAAATAATGTTTTTCAAACGCTTCGCCGGTTTCAATGCGCCCCAGCAACGCATTCATATCTTTATCAATTTCAAGTTGCTGGGCCAGCTTGCCGCGATCGTAATTGGCCAGCTTCTTTTGCATTTGTTTTATTAATGTATCGATCGGCGCCACGTGAGAAAAATGCAGCACCGGCTCCTTCTGACCAGGCGTATGACGGATCAGCGTCGGCAAGGCGGTCATGGGACGGTTGCGATTGGGCAACACCTCCGTTCCCACAATGGCGTTAATCGTCGTCGATTTACCGGCTTTCATGGTGCCCACAATCGCCAGCACCATCTCCAGACGGGTAATTTTGCGCAGTTCATTATTCAGCATGGACTGCTGCGCTTCTAAACCACGGGTACTAAAATGTAGAGGTAAAACGTTGCTGGTTTCGCCGGTAATGGCCGATGTTGCATTGTCCAGCATCGCAACAGGCATGGCGCTTAGTGACTCGAGATTCTGCAATGAGAGTTGCAGCAGTCTTTCAGCTTCCTGGCTTAACTCAAATATTGTTTGTGTATGCATAGTAAAAAGCCTTCCCTTAACACAAATTTTATATAACCGAATTATTTTAAGAATGAAGGATCGGCTTATATGATTCCGTGTAGCAAATATGTTCGACGCAAAATAATTGCCTGATGACAATCAAATATATTCTTTAAGCGCTGAAAGCAGCGGAGCGCGCTCCTTCGGTCAGGGAAACCGAAAGACTAAGAGCGTAGCTCAAATTTAATAAATTTCAGGATAAACCATCTTTAATCGCCCACCAAAAATGAGGGGGTAATCATCCCTGCAAGCCCGGGGATGGCTATAAAAACATTTACGGTGAATATCATTAGCACCTTAACCTTATCCGAAATGACACGGCGTATCAATTTGCCGCAATAAAATATTATTGCTTTCATTCGCAAGCGTTTCATTCTCGCGCCGGGTACTTATCATTACCTGAGTCACTGACAGACTCTGTCATCAGAAACGCTTTTTTTAGCCAAAAGCGAAAAATAATATCACCGACAAAAGTAAGGACATGCGCTATACTTGCCGCCTTTTTCGACAACCTGTCGATTTTTGGCGGGCCTCATTGCCGCCGGTTCGCACTATTTTGAGGAGAACACCATGCAGCTTCCACACTGTCCTAAATGCAACTCTGAATACACCTATGAAGATAACGGTATGTTCATCTGCCCGGAATGCGCTTACGAATGGAACAACGCAGAACCCGTAGCCGAGAGCGATGAGCTGATCGTTAAAGATGCCAACGGCAACCTGCTGGCGGATGGCGACAACGTCACCGTCATTAAAGATCTGAAGGTCAAAGGCAGCTCATCGATGCTGAAGATCGGCACCAAAGTGAAGGGCATCCGTCTGGTCGAGGGCGACCACAACATCGACTGTAAAATTGACGGCTTCGGCCCGATGAAGCTCAAATCCGAGTTCGTGAAGAAGAACTGATTTGTCGTTGTCTTTTGAGGCCCGGCAAGCGCAGCGCCGCCGGGCACTTTTGCCGGATGCGCTTCGTTTATCCGGCCTACAGATACCTCCCCCTTCTTGTTGATCGCCTGTCATCGCTTTCACCTCAACTCTTCAAACTCTCGCAACCAACACTTAACCTAAATGTCACATTGATCCGCCAGCATGAGGCCACATTTGAATTGAGGCCTTACCCATGCACACTGTCATCCGTGTCGAGAAACTCAGCAAGACCTTCCATCATAACAAGGCTCTGCATGCCGTTGATCTGACCGTCCAGCAGGGCGAAATGGTAGCGCTGCTCGGGCCATCCGGTTCAGGTAAATCCACTCTTCTGCGCCACTTAAGCGGCCTCATCACCTGCGACAAAACCTCAGAAAGCCACGTTGAGCTGCTGGGCAATACCGTGCAGCGCGCGGGCCGTCTGGCGAGTGATATCCGCAAAAGCCGCGCCCAGACCGGCTACATCTTCCAGCAGTTCAACCTGGTGAACCGCCTGACGGTGCTGGAGAACGTGCTGATTGGTGCGCTCGGCAGCACCCCGTTCTGGCGCACCTGTCTGCGCTGGTTCTCGCCAGCTCAGAAGCAGGAGGCGCTGCAGGCGCTCACCCGCGTCGGCATGGCCCACTTCGCCCACCAGCGCGTCTCCACCCTTTCTGGCGGTCAGCAGCAGCGCGTGGCCATTGCCCGGGCGCTGATGCAGAAAGCCAAAATCATTCTCGCCGATGAGCCGATCGCCTCGCTGGACCCGGAGTCGGCCCGCATCGTCATGGAAACCCTGCGCGACATTAACCGCAAGGACGGCATCACCGTGGTGGTCACGCTGCACCAGGTGGATTACGCCCTGCGCTACTGCGAGCGCATCGTCGCCCTGCGTCAGGGGCACGTCTTCTTCGATGGCGCCAGCCATCAGTTTGATAACGAAAGTTTTGATCATCTCTACCGCAGCATTAACCGCGTCGAAGAGCGCGCGCAGGCTGATTAACGTCCCCACAATGAGGAATGGAAATGAGCTATAAGACGGTTGCCGCGCTGGCCTTCACCAGCATGTTCAGCATCAGCACCCTGTTCAGCCCTGCGTTTGCAGAGGAGCAGGAAAAAGCGCTGAATTTCGGCATTATTTCGACGGAATCACAGCAGAACCTGAAGCCACAGTGGGAACCGTTCCTGAAAGATATGGAAACCAAACTGGGGATCAAAGTGAACGCCTTCTTCGCCCCGGACTACGCGGGCATCATCCAGGGGATGCGCTTCAATAAAGTGGATATCGCCTGGTACGGCAACCTCTCGGCGATGGAAGCGGTGGATCGTGCCAATGGTCAGGTCTTTGC
>NZ_JBBCPK010000073.1:0-24960 GCF_037150775.1 Leclercia sp. M50 | reverse complement strand
GCTCGGCCTGTTTGCCCGCACCGGACAGCTGAGCCTGAAATCCGGGGAAGGCCCCGTGGAGGCGCAGGCGCAGAACGGCAATATGAGGCTGTTTGCGGAGAAGAAGCTGACGATGAGTTCAGCGTGTGACATCTCGTTTGCCGGAAAGAAACGCATCACGCTGATAGGTGGCGGGAGTTACCTGCGGCTGGAGGCGGGGAAAATAGAGTACGGGACAACGGCGGCGTACCTGCGCCGGACGAAAAGGACGATGGCTGCTGCACGAAGCGTTTTACCTCTGGATACCTCCCCGCTCCCTCCTCCGGCTACCATGCGGGAATTTAACCCCGAAACGCTGACTCCCTGGGTGACGCCGGTTTATGCGAAATCCTGCCTGAAAGAGAAAGGCTGCACCGATGCCGGTACCACCGACGAGCCTGTAGAAAACTTCGGCCAGATGACGATTTTTGCCCAACCGGTTGAAGATGACTGCTGTGGGTATGGACATCAGCATGCTCATGAAGAAGATGAAGAAGTCGTTCAGCATGCTCAGTCAGCCAAAAAACGCAAACCCGGTGCCGGGAGTGAAAAAACTCCCGCAGAAGCATCCGCCGCACCGCTTGCACTTGGGGCGGCAACCGGCGTCATGACGCAGGTGTGGGGAGAGTGGTCCTTAACTGGAGTACTGGGAGCCGCCCGCGGTATTCCGTATGTGGGGGCGATGATGTCCGCGCTGTATGTCCCGTCTGCGGGTGAAGGCAGCGCTAATGTTCCAGGGCGAGATGAATTCTGGTACGAGGAAGAGCTGCGGCAGAAAGCGCTGACCGGAGCAAAAGCCACGACCCGGGTGAGGTTCTTCTGGCGGCAGGATGAACAGGGCAACATGCGGGCCTACGGCGTTCATACGGGTGAAGGCACGCCGTATGAAGGTGTGCGCACGGCTGAAATGAAGTGGGTTGAAAAAAATAACCGCTATGAGTTCACCCCCGCTCACGGTGCTGATGGCCCGTTGATAACCTGGACACCGGAAAGGCCGGAAAACGGCGACATTCCATCGCATACGGGCAGCGATATCAGGCCTATTGACCAGGCGACGATACTGGTCACGCCAATACCAGACGGTAAAGACGAATACACGACGCCGCCATTCCCGGGCCGGAAGAGCGGGATCTCAATGATTACATTCTGGTATTCCCAGCGGAATCCGGGATTAAGCCGATTTATGTGTATCTGAAAGATGATTCACGGAATCAACCCGGAACAGCTACTGGCAACGGTGTAAAACTATCCGGAGATAAACCTTGGCTAGATTTATCTGTTACAAACTCGGGAGATGGGGCTCCAATACCATCTCTGGTAACAGATACTCTACGAGGTAAGAAGTTCAGCTCTTTTGATGACTTCCGTGAAGCTGTCTGGAATGAAGTCGGTAAGCACCCAGAATTAACTAAAGACCTCACAACAGTAAACAAAGACAGGGTTGCAGATGGTCTTTCGCCATGGGTTCCCAAAGAGGGTCAATACATAGGACCAAACACTATTGTTAAAAAATTCGAGATTCATCATGTAATTCCCATAAAAGATGGGGGAGGCGTCTATGATATGGATAACTTACGTATAGTTACGCCTAAACTACATGATGAAATACATTACAGGAGATAGGTGACATTATGAATATGCCAGTTTTGAAAGATAGACTTGAGGATTACACTGAAAACGAGTTTCTAGATATCCTGTATGAGTTTAGAAAAAGCACCAGAAAAGAGAAAGAATTAAAAGGAAAAAAACTGGATGAATATTTGGACATGCTAATGGATAATTTTATCAAAGTTACAAATCACCCTAAAGGCAGCGATTTAATCGTATTTCCAGATAAAGATGAGGATGGAGAACCCTCGAAAGTTCTTGAAATAGTCAAAAACTGGCGTAAATCGCAAGGACTCCCATTATTCAAAGACTCACAGTAATGATGAAAATATTAAGGGCATCCACTATTCATGACTCAACGGAAGAAAACAGATTTACAGTTACTTCAATGTATTCTGCCAGAAATGGGGTTTATTGACGAACGGAGATAGATAACATCCGCAAACTGATGTGTACATCTTCGCCGACAGCCCGCTTCACTATCATTTTGATGTACGCCTGCCGTACCGCGAGCCGTCGAGTCTGTTCGACGGCACGGCAGAATCGGTCTAGGACGTGCGGGCTTGGCCACCGGTACGGTCGCTACGCAGGATTACATTCTGGTTTTCCCTGCCGATGCCTGTGTAAGCACACCCGTTTTAGTTCCACGCACTTTTTGAGATTTCCGGTTTTTCAGCCATCAGCCGGTACTCTTCCGGCGTCAGGTTGTTCAGGGATTCATGAGGCCGTTCGCTGTTATATTCCTTCAGCCAGCCAGCGCTCTGTAATTTCCCGTGCTTCATTCAGCGTTCTGAATAAATAAAAATCCAATATTTCTGTCCGGTAGGTCCGGTTAAAACGTTCGATAAACGCATTCTGTGTTGGCTTGCCGGGTTTGATAAATTCCTGTATCACTCCATGCTCTTCTGCCCACTGCGCCAGCGTCAGCGAGATGAGTTCCGGGCCGTTGTCCATCCGCAGTTTCAGCGGATAACCCCGGTTTGCCACGATCCTGTCCAGCACCCTGACCACCCGCTGTGCCGGGATATTCAGATCGATTTCAATTGCCAGCGCTTCGCGGTTAAAGTGATCCACCACATTGAAGTTCCGGAAACGTCTGCCGCAGACCAGCGCATCGTGCATAAAATCGCTGAACCAGCTCTGGTTCATCGCCTCCGGCTTTGCCAGCAGAGCCGGATTACGTACCGGCAGGCGCTGTTTTCCCTTACGGCGAAAATTCAGTTTCAGCAGGCAGTAAATACGGTGAACTCTTTTATGATTCCAGCTATTGCCCTGCCTGCGAAGGACCTGAAAAAGCTTTTTAAATCCGTATCGCGGATAGCGTTCAGCCGCCACGGTCAGAGCCATAATCACCGGTTCATCACGTCGCGTATCCGGCTGATAACGAAATACCGTCCTGCTCAGCGACAATGTCCTGCAGGCCTGGCGTAAGCTCATGGCAAACTGCGCGATCAGATAGCTGACCAGTTCACGCTTTATCGCTGGTGTTAAAGCTTTTTTCGATGATGTCTTTCAGGGCCCGGCATTCAAGCTGAGATCAGCAAACATCTGTTTGAGGCGCCGGTTCTCATTCTCCTGGTCTTTCATCTTTTTGATATCAGAGGCTTCCATCCCACCAAATTTCGCTTTTCAGTTGTAATAGCTGGCCTCAGAAATACCGGCTTCACGGCAGACATCCTTGACGGTACGTCCGGCTTCGACGGACTTCAGAACGGCAATGATCTGGTGTTCGGTGAATCGGGCTTTACGCATGGTGATCTCCTCAGGGAACATAATCAGTATGTCGGAAGATCTCTAAAAGTGAATGGTCCGGTTTACCGGGATGCTTACAAGGGTCACAAAGGCCGTTATAAGCAAGGAGCGAACATAGTTTTCATCTCTACTATTTATAGTGATGCAGACTGGATGCAGGGTGTCGCAGGAGGGATGCTTCCGGGCGTATTGGACGTCGCACCAGCTCCCCTCCGCAGTTCGGACACTGGCCGTTAAGCCGTTGGGTCACGCAATCTACACAAAATGTGCATTCGAATGAACAGATGTATGCCTCTTTTGATTCAGGTGGCAGATCTTCACCACAGCATTCGCAATTAGGACGGAGTTCAAGCATGGTGCTCTCTTATTGTTAAAGGGACATCATTGGCTATACCAAAGGCCATCTACCCGTATCTCCTTATGCGATAGATGACGCTATTGTTTTTCACGTGTATTAGATGAGCATGGTCTACAGTCTGGAAAATTCAAAAGAGTGAATTATCCGACAGAAACGCTCACTTTCGGAAACGAACGACAAGCCTATAGCGTCCACCAGAGCCTAAACTAGCACGGAAAATCCCGCTCCAAAAATTAACTTAAAAATCAAAAAGATAAAAAAACCCTTCCATATCAACATCATCGCCACTCTTTTTGCGCCTTCCCCTTCGCGCAAAAAATCAAAAACCCCAGCAAACTCAACCACATCTCACACCAATTACAGGGACGCCAGCTGTTGATGGTCACCAGAGCCTGATACAAAGTCCTGAAAGCCCGCAATGCGGGCTTTTTTGTTTCTACCGTCCCTCTATTCCAGTACTCTAACCTTCCCTGCGTCCCTCAACATAATTCTTAAGCCTCTACCGCCGTCAGGTAATCCAGCCGCAGCGGCTCCGCCAGCAACTCATCCATCTGCAGGATAAAGGCCTGGAAATGGGGCAGCGCAATGTGAGCCTCTAACGCCTCCTGGCCTCGCCAGGCTTCCCGGACGTAAAACATGTCCGGCGTATCGCGCAGCTGAAACAGCTGATACTCAACGTTGCCCGGCTCCTGACGGGTCGGCAGCAGCAGCGCCTGTAAGGCCGTCTTGAGCGCGTCACGTTTGCCGGGCTTCGCCTTCAGAACCGCAATAAGTGTGATGATGTCAGAGGAGGCCATCTCAGAACCCCTCCAGTACAATCTTCCCGACCGCACGCCCGGTCTCGAGCTGCGCATGGGCCTTCTGCACATTCTCCGCCGTAATCGCCCCGTAATGCTCACCCAGCGTCGTGGTAAGCACCTGCTCGTCAATGAGATTTGCCACGCGGCTCAGCAGCTGATGCTGGGCAATCATATCGGCAGTTTCAAACATGGACCGTGTGAACATAAACTCCCAGTGCAGGGAGATACTTTTCGCTTTCAGCGGGCGGGCGTCCAGCGTATCGGGATCGTCGATCAGCGCCAGTTTGCCCTGCGGCGCTAGCGCCTTAATAATCTCATCATAGTGCGCTGCGGTATGGGTCAGGCTGGCGACGTGGGTCACCTCTTTGATACCCGCGGCGGATAATTCTTCCGACAGCGGTTTGCTGTGATCGATAACGTGATGCGCCCCCGCTTCCCGCACCCACTGCTGGCTTTCCGGGCGTGACGCCGTACCTACTACAGTCATTTTCGTCAGCTTGCGCGCCAGCTGCACCAGAATCGACCCCACCCCACCCGCCGCGCCGACGATCAGCAGCGTGTCGCCTTCATTACCCTGCTCCTGAATGCCCAGGCGATCGAACAACATCTCCCATGCGGGGATAGCGGTTAACGGCATTGCGGCAGCGGAGGCGTTATCCAGGGTTTTAGGCTTCAGGGCGACAATGCGCTCGTCCACCAGCTGAAACTCGCTGTTGCTGCCAGGCCGTCCCAGCGCACCGGCATACCAGACTTCATCCCCGGGCGCGAAAAGCGTTACCGCCTCGCCCACCGCCGCCACAACACCCACGGCATCCCAGCCGAGAACACGCGGCGTATCGCCGGTAAAACCGGCGCGGACCTTGGTATCCACCGGGTTTACGGAGATGGCTTTCACTTCAATCAGCAGATCGTGTCCTGCCGCTTGCGGCTGCGGCAATTCGATATCCTGCAGGAATTTGATGTTGTCAGGGGCAGAACGGGTAATGGCAATGGCTTTCATAATCTCTCCGTCGTTTATCGTGTGTGTCGCAATAATGTGATGGTAAAGCGTAGCTGTGGCGGGAAAAATAGCCTCGCGACGATAAGACTTATACTCGGGAGATGAAAATGGTCCGGCTTGAAGATTGCGGAGCACGCCTGACGAGCCATGAAGAAAACGCGTGTTGCTGGATATCATCTGTCCGCACCGCAAACCGCTGTCTGCGGGCGTCAGATGAGTGTAGGAAGAGTTAAAGCGTGTTATGAAGGTCAGTCAGCGCGCGATGATGCAGTTTAATCACCGCTTTTTTAAGCATACCGGGCTTCGCGGTAAAACAGCCCGGCTTATGGGGTTCGCCCGGCATAAAAATGGCAAACATCCCCGGCTTCAACGTCAGGCACTGTTCATTCCCGATGCGGTCACAGAGCTGATAATCCTCCTCCTCGTGCCACGCATCGCAGGCCCGGGCGCTTCCCGCCAGTCCGTAATAAATGTGCTCTTCTCCCTCCAGCAGGATCTGGATATCAATATAGTTGCGGTGTAGCTCGGCACGTTTTTGCTCAGCGCGCTGGGTCTCAAACTGCATCACGTTGACGAACATCTTCTCGCCCTGCAGCGGATAGTTACCCGGCGCCAGCTGCGCTAGCCCCGCGCTCAGGGCCTGGTCGATCGCCTGACAGAACACCGTCGACAGACCGGCAGCCTGCAGACGGTTGATATCACCCACAATCATTGCCACGCTCCTTTTGCCCATAATGCAGCACCCAGCAGCCCCGCGTCGCCGCGATGGCGGGCTGAGCAGAGTTCGGTCTGATAAACAGCGGGCTCCTGCGCAAGGTGATGCTGTACCTGCGTGAGATAGCCGTCGGCCAGGCCAATGCTGCCGCCAATGACCACCCGTTGACAGTCGGTCAGCGCTTTTATATCCGCAATGAGCCGCGCCAGCGTCCGGGCGGAACGCGCAATCAATATCCCCGCCTGGGCATGCCCCTCTGCGGCGCGGGCAAAGATGGCTTTCGCATCCAGCCCGCAAAGCTCCCCTTCTGCCGCCGTGGCGATACCCCGGCCTGAGGCGATCGCTTCCACACAGCCGATCCGCCCGCAGCCGCAGCGCGGTCCGTTCGGGTCGGCCAGAGTGTGGCCGCAGTGTCCGGCCAACCCACCGGAGCCGGTCACCAGGTTGCCGTTATGGATCATCCCGCCCCCTACGCCGGTCGAAACGGTGATAAAGACCATATCGCGCACGGCATCTGGCATGTGTTGATACTCCGCCAGCGCCGCGGCCTGGGCATCGTTCAGCGCCACGCCGGGGAGCCCGGTCATAGCCGAGACCGATTTCACCAGCGGAAAATGCGCCAGCCCGCCCAGATTTGCCGGGTTAATGGAGGTGAGTACCCCTTGCTGGATAATCCCTGTCGAGGCGATAGCGAACTGCTGCGCCCGGCGGTATAGCGGGGTGACCAGCTCGCACAGCGCCGCTTCCAGCGCATCCGGCGTTTTGCTGGCAGGGGTGGGGATCTCCCTGCGTTCAATAATCCTCAGCTCGCGGTCGACCAGCGCCGCGGCGAGTTTGGTCCCGCCAATATCAATAGCCAGCGTGATCATTTTGTCGCGTCCTGTAAGGCGTCCCGATACCACTGACAGATATGCTCCAGGCGGGTGATGGCAGAGCCTACCGTCACGGCCCATGCCCCGTGCTTCATAGCCTGCGCGGCCAGCTCCGGTGAGTTGTAGCGCCCTTCGGCCACCACCCGGCACCCGGCCTGGCTCAGGGTTGAAACCAGCGCCAGATCCGGCTCGACGGGCGTAACGTCTGAGGTATATCCCGACAGCGTGGTGCCAATCAGCTCAACCCCCAATTGATGGCAATACAGCCCCTCCGCCTGCGAGGCGCAGTCTGCCATCGCGATCAGCTGATGGTGCCGGATGCGCGCCAGCAGGGCCTCAACCGGCACAGGCCGCGTGCGCTGTGTGCCGTCAAACGCAATAATGCTGGCGCCCGCCTCAGCCAGCGCATCCACATCCTCCTGCCAGGGCGTAATACGCACCGGGGTATCGGGCAGATCGCGTTTAATAATGCCGATAACCGGCACGCTTACCACGGCACGCACCGCCCGCAGGTTTTCAATACCTTCGATACGCAGCGCCACGGCACCCGCCTGCTCCGCCGCCAGCGCCATCGCCGCGACGATCGACGGCTTATCCAGCGGGCTTTGCGGTACCGGCTGACACGAGACGATCAGCCCGCCCCGGGCTTTTATGTTTGCATCCAGTTCATCAAGGAACGACATAACTCCTCCGTTAAAAATTCAGCCTTAGTGTTTGGCAAGCTGGCTCGCTCTTTTGCCGGCCACAATGGCGCCGCTGAACGGTTTGCCGTCGATGGCATCGTGGGTACGCAGGGCTTCAGGATGCAGCCAGCGCTGAACGCGGGACGGCATATCAAAACCAATCAGCAGAATGACGACGAACGTCAGGCCAAACGAGAGCGAGCAGAGCGCGGTGCCCAGATCGAGACGTTGAGCGATAAACGCCCCCAGAACCGGGGCCAGTGCCCCGCCGAGCGCGCCAACGTTGTAGGTAAACCCGAGCCCGGCCGCGCGCTGTTCGGTATCAAAATAGCCTCCGATCAGTTTAGGCAGGATCCCTGAGATGCCCTGTCCAAGCATCTGCTGGAAGAAGAGCAGCAGGCCCAGCACCCAGACGCTGCTGCCGCCAAGGGTAAATACCGGAATGATCAGCAACTGCGAGGCGAGCAGGCTACAGACATAGGCTTTGCGCGTGCCCAACCAGTCGCCAAGGAAGCCCCCGGCGCAGCAGCCTGCCGCCGCACCAAAGCCGCTGAAAAACAGCACCTGAGCAACGGTGGCGGGATCGTAAGCCAGATCGGTTTTCAGCCAGGTAGGCAACAGCGCCTGAATCGGCCAGGAGTATAAGAAGGCAAACAGCACCACTACCATCAGGGTGACGCCGGTCGGCCAGCGCTTGCCGTTGCTTTGCACCATAAAGCTAATGAAGATCCCCGCGCACAGCAGGCCGAGCAAGGCCACAATCGCCGCGCTCTCCAGCTGGCCTGCGAAGCAGAACCACAGCGAGACTGCGGCCACCAGGGTCATCATAATATTGATAACCCGGTGTTCACCGCGATAGAGAATATCGACCATGGTTTTCACGGGCGCATTACTCTGCTGCTTCTCTTTCCAGTCTTCGGCTTCCGGAATATTTTTTCTCAGCCAGAGGGCAAAAACGATCGGCAAAATGCCGATGAAGAAGAGCGCCCGCCAGCCCCACTCCGGCACCACCAGGCTATAGACCTGAGCCGCCACCACCGCGCCGACGGAGAAGCCCGAGATCAGGAAACCACTGGCTTTGTTACGCAGGTGTTTGGGCCAGCTTTCAATCACATAGGTGGCGCTGGAGCCATACTCCCCCGCCATCCCCATGCCGATCACCAGACGGGCGATGAACATGGTGGTATAGCCCTGGGCCAGGCCGCACGCCAGCGTCCCGACGGAAAAGAGGATAATGCTGCTCACCATCGCCAGACGGCGACCGTAGCGATCCCCCATTGCGCCCAGCACCAGCCCGCCGAACCAGCGGGAGATAAAGGCGGCGGAGATCAGGCTCGCGGCGTGAAGGGTGGTCAGGCCGAATTCGGTTTTTATATCGGTTAAAACAAGAGCGATGAGGACAAAATCAAAACCATCAAGAACATAACCGACCCAGGCGGCAGAAAACGCGCGCCACTGCTGACGGTTGAGGCAACGATACCACGGGACATTTTGAGTCATTGTATTCATGTCAGTCTCCGCAATGGGTAAACCCATACGCTGTTTTGCAGGATACAGCTTTAGTAATGCCGGGTATGCCCGGCATCCGGCGTTGTCTTAACGTTGCTCTTTTTCTTGCTGGAGCCGCTGCGCTAATGCCCGTAGCGCGGGGAGATACTGTTCATCGACAGGGGCAAACGGCTTGCGGCACAGCGGAACATCAATCACGTCCATATAGTGCAGCACCGTTTTCAGGCCGCGGAATACGCCCACGTTGACCAGCAGGTCGATCACTTCATTACACTTGACCTGCAACGCTTTGGCGGTGGCGATATCCCCCTCCTTCAGCGCCCTGACGATCCCCTGATAGCGCCAGCCCATGATGTTATAGGTGCTGCCGATGCCACCATCCGCACCCGCCAGCAGGCCGGAGGCGAAAATCTCATCGTAACCGTTGTACAGCACCAGATCCGGGTGTGCCCGGCGGATCTGCTCCATCTGATAGAGATCGCCGGAGGTCTGTTTCAGCGCGCCCACGCCGGGTAAGGTCACCAGCGTATTGATCTGATCCAGAGAGAGTTTGACCCCGCTCAGGGCCGGGATGTTGTAGACCACCATCGGCAACCCATCTGCTGAATCAATAATTCCCCGATAGTGATCGCAATGTTCTTCAAAGCTGAATGGATAGTAGAAGGGCGTGACCGCAGAGACGGCGTCATAGCCATAGCGGCTGGCCGCCTGGGCCAACTGCTGGCTCTCGTGGGTGCTGACGGTGCCGACATGGGCGATCAGGGTGACTTTGCCTTTTGCTTCTTCAGCAACGATCTCAAGCACTTCCTGACGTTCGGCGCTGTTCTGCACGAAGGCTTCGCCAGTAGATCCCCCAACATAGAGGCCATCGACGCCCTGGGCAATGTTGAACCGTACCAGCTGGCGCAAGCTTTGCGTATCCAGCTGCTGGTTGCGATCGAACGGTGTAAGCAGTGCGGGCATAACCCCTTTAAGCGTGACGGACATAGATACCTCGAATGTAATGTGATGACGCGATAATGGTAGACCTTTATACCTGTTATACCAGACACATTAAAAACAGCGCGATCGAAATGCGCAGAACGCGATCGAGTTCACTAAATCATCGAGGCGATTATTTGCGGCGTTTTTTGCCCTGCTCGAAGGCGTGCCAGGTGGCGAAAACGCTGGTGAGGTGGGCCTGTAATGCCTCTTCAGCCGCATCGGGATCGTGGCTGCGGATAGCGTTAAAGATGGCGATATGTTGTTGATAGCTGGTGTTATTATGCTCGTGCAGCGCCTGCTCCGGTACCGTGGGGCGCGCGGCAATCAGCCAGTCGATCAGCGCCACGTGGATCGCCAAAAAGATCGGGTTGTTAGGGATCTCCGCCAGCACGCGGTGAAATTCCACGTCGGAGCGAATAAACAGCGCATTGTCATCCAGCGCCTGGCTGTTCAACGTCAGGGCTTTTTCCAGCAGGGCAATCTGCTCATCGCTGGCATGTTGTGCAGCATGGCGCACCAGGCTGGACTCAAAGAACAGGCGCAGCTGCTCAAAATGAGCGATCCCACCCGGATGGGCGAGGAAATCTTTTGCCATACCGGAGAGTTCGCTAATGATGGTGTCCGCAGAGGGGCGCGAAATACGGGCGCGCTCGCCGTTCTGGATCTGCACCAGCCCTTTGCGTTTGAGTGCCGCCAGCGCCTCGCGCACCGAAGGTCGCCCGACATTAAAAAAGGCCATCAGCTCACGTTCAGAGGGCAGCTGTTCACCTTCGGCAAACTCACGGCGACGGATCATCTGCTCCAGCTCTTCTTCCACCATCTCGGACAATTTTTTGCGCGCCAGCGGGCGACGACGCAATGTCCGCCCAATGGTTTCAGAGGAGATTTCTGTCTGTTTTTCGCTGGAAAGAGTCATAGACGCTACATCATAAGAAGTTGAGTTAAGGAGTTCTTTATCATAACACAGGCGTTGGTGCCAGGTGCGATGGGTTACGCAGGTGCCAGAGGATAACGTCAACGCAGACATTCACTTATATGGCGCGGTAGACCCAAATGGCCCCGGCGTTATCGCGACGCTCACCTGAAACTTTCTCAAACTGTGAACCCGCTACAAACGCATATTTAACACTCTTCTGAAACCCCTTGCTCACGCGCTTCCCTGTTTCTACGCTTATTCTCACGCAGGGCAACACCCCTCTTACACCAAACAAGCCTGCGCGCTGATGCGTTAACTTGCAACCTGTGAAAGGGAGAGCCCCCTATGCTGCGCCGCATTCTTCTGCTGGTCTTCATGATCGCTTGCCCGTCGCTTTACGCCGCCCCCGTCGTCTATGCCATCGACACGCAGAAGACCGCCATCAGGCTGTCGTGGCGCGCCTTCGGCGGCATACCCTCCTGGGCGCATCTCCAGGGGGTGACGGGGACGGTCACGCTGAACCCGGACAATGAATATGACGATCGCATCCGGGTGTCGGTGCCGGTCGCCACACTTCAGGCCTCCAACAATCTGCTCACCTGGCAGTTGAAAAGCGATATGTTTTTTGACGCCGCCCGCTACCCGACGATCACCTTTACCAGCACCCGGGTGGTGAAAGTTAAGGACGATCATTACCGCGCGTTCGGCACTCTCACCGTCCGGGATCTCAGCCGTCCGGTGATCCTCGAAGCCACGCTCGATCGTCTGCCGGACGAGGCGATCGCGCTGCATGCCACCACCGCCATCTCGCGTTCAGCGTACAAGATGGATCGCTTTGCGCTGGTGGTGGACGATCGCATCGCCATTGCCATTGAGATCCAGGCGATGCGGCGTCAGTAAAATTTCGACCTGATACAATAATATTTATTAATAATTGCTCCGGTAAAAAATTCCGCCTGTTCTATACTGCCTTTCAGAAAATAATAAACGCGCAAAAAATAGTACAAACGTCGTAGAGCGTTTTGTAGAAAGCGTTATCCAGACGAGAAAAAATCATACCTTTGTATTATTCCAAAATTCAAAAACGCTTCTATTACCCGGTGGCGAAAATATAATAAATAGCGTGTTATCGCGCCCTCTAATTTAATAAATATAAAAGCTAATCCAGCGCTGAAACTTGTGATCTCTCGCAATCTCCGCTTCATCACCCGCACTAACAAAACCCGACACATCAGAATAAAAATAGATTAAATACAACATGTTAATCAATAATCCTGGCGATTACCCACTGGTTTATTAGGTTTCAGCGCGGTTAAGTAAGCGCCTATGCTTTATTTCACCGCTTCGTCATTTGCGCTTTTGGTTCTTTCTGACTATATCCTTTAATGCACTTATAAAAAGCCAGCAATATAAATGACAGGGATGGCAATCATCACGCCTGCGCAAAAAACAACAAAGTCGCAGAAAAACTATTACAGCAGAACATTATTTCTGACAAATAGTGTCTCCTTCGGGACGCTTAAACTCTGCTGAAAGAAAAACGTTTTTTACACACAGCATTCATTACACTCTGTTGGGAGTCATACAAATGAGTAAATTCACTGTTATCTCCAGACTGACGCATCAACAAACAGTCGCAGAAGGTAACCAGATCATTCTGGGCGAGGATTCCGTTGTTAAGCTCGATGCAGGCAGGGGCGATATTGCCAGTTATTCCCGCAGCAATAACGATTTGCTGGTCAGGATGACCAACGGCGAAACCGTGACGCTGAAGAACTACTACATCAACGATCATCAGCTGGTACTGAATGAAAACGGCGCGCTGTGGTGGATTGAAGATCCGCTGGCGGTTGAGCGTTACCAGTCGATCCCGTCAACCGACGCGTTGATTGCCGGTAACGTCAGTAGCTCATCGGGCGATACTCCTATCTGGCCGTGGGTGCTGGGTGGCGTGGCCGCAGCGGGCGGCATTGCGCTGGCGGCAGGCGGTGGGGGGGGGGGCGGTGGCGGCGGTGACGATCGCATCGATCCGGGTCCGGTAGCGCTGGATACCACGCCGCCCGGCGCGCCGACAAACCTGCATTTCGCCAACGGTAACACCCAGCTGCTCGGCAGCGCCGAAGCCAACAGCATGGTAACCATCACCGATGCCAGCGGTAACGTGGTGGGCAAAGCCAAAGCCAACGGCAATGGTGAATTTACCGTCGAGCTGGGGGTGCCCTACACCAACGGCGAGACGCTGACGGCCACAGCCGCCGACAGCTCCGGCAACGTTAGTCCGCCCACCAGCCTTACCGCTGCGGATACCACCCCGCCAGATGCGCCCATGATTATTATCGCTGACGACAACGCCGGCAGCCTGACCGGCGCACTGAACAGCGATCAGACCACCGACGATCCGCGCCCGGTCTTTAGCGGCAGCGGCGAGGCCGGTTCGACCATCACGGTGTATGATAACGGGAAGAACATCGGCAGCACGGTAGTGAACAGTGACGGTAGCTGGACGTTTACCCCCACCGCCGATCTCGCGAACGGCTTGCATCAGATCACCGCCAGCGCCACCGACCCGGCAGGCAATACCAGCCCGGACTCTCCCGCGTTCAACCTCACCATCGATACCGTCGCCCCGAATGCGCCGGTTCTGCAGGTGATGGATGAGGTAGGCAACATCCAGGGGTTCATCACCTCCGGGGGTTTTACCGATGACAACCAGCCGGTGCTGAGCGGTACGGGCGATCCCGGCAGCACCATTACCCTCTACCACAACGATCTGCTGGTGGCGGAGATCATCGTTCCGGACAACGGCTCCTGGAGCTACCAGCTTGCCGAGCCGCTGACGGAAGGGCTACAAACCTTTACCCTGACGGAGACGGATATTGCGGGCAATCTGAGCCCCTCTTCCGCGCCGTTTGAATTTACCGTCGACCGCACGCCGCCCGCCGCGCCGAGTGGCCTCGCCATCAATGCCACTGGCACCATCGTCACCGGTAGCGCCGAGCCCAACTCGACGGTTACGGTGACCAACGACCTGGGTGATAGCCTGGGTACGGCCACCGCGGACGTCAATGGGGCATTTTCGCTGACCCTGACCACTCCGCAGGTCAATGGCGAAACCCTGAGCGCCGTGGCTACTGACCGGGCGGGTAACGAAGGTCCAGCCTCTTCGCTGCCTGTGCCGGACATCACCCCGCCAGCGGCACCGACAGCCCTCTCCGTCGCCGCGACGGGCGACAGCGTGAGCGGTGAAGCGGAAGTGGAAGTGGATGCCCGCATCTCGGTACGCGACGCCACGGGCCAGGAGATAGGTACCGGCACCGTGGGTGCCGACGGTAAATTCACCGTCAATATCGCCCCGAACCAGCTCAACGGCGAGGTGCTGACGGTCTACGCCTTCGATACCGCCCAGAACCAGAGCCAGCCGGCGCAGGCCACCGCCCTGGACTCCACGCCACCGGCACCGCCTGCAGGGCTGGATGTCTCCGATAATGGTCTGGCGCTCACCGGCACGGCGGAAGTGGGCAGCACCGTGGTCGTCATGGAAGGCACCACTAAACTCGGCGAGCTGATTGTCGGCGAATCGGGTAGCTTCTCCTTCACCCTGCCTACCGCCAAACTGAACGGGGAGATCATGACGCTTACCGCTACCGATAAGGCGGGCAACACCAGTGCGCCCGGTACGGTAGAAGCCGACGACACGACCCCGCCGGCCACACCGATCATCACCAACGTGGTGGATAACGTTCCGGACGCCATCGGCACCATCGTGAGCGGGACCTTATCCGATGACCGCACGCCGCTCATCTCCGGCACCGGTGAGG
Organism: Leclercia sp. M50; assembly: GCF_037150775.1. Lineage (NCBI taxonomy): Bacteria > Pseudomonadati > Pseudomonadota > Gammaproteobacteria > Enterobacterales > Enterobacteriaceae > Leclercia > Leclercia sp. M50. The sequence continues at coordinate 9,927 of NZ_JBBCPK010000073.1, read as the reverse complement.
TCGGCACCAAAATTTATGTCTACAGCGAGCAGATGCAGATCGGCTTTACGGAGGTGGATTCGGCAGGTAACTGGTCGTTCCAGGTCTCCGCCAGTCTGACCGATGGGCTCCACTCCCTGACCGCCGATGCGGTTGACCGCCGCGGCAATCACAGCCTGATCTCCGAGACCTGGACGATTAACGTCGACCAGCTTGCCCCGAACCCACCGACGGCATCAGTGGCAACCGCGGCGTTTGCCCAGAGCGAGGAGCCATTGGTGAGCACCCTGAGTGCCAGTACCACGGGCGAGACGCTGATTTATAACGTGCTCAGCGATAACGGCGGGGAGCACGTCGGTAACTTCTCGCTGGCACAGGGCGACAAAATCGACATCAGCCAGCTGCTGGTGGGCTGGAATGGCGATGGCAACACGCTGGGGGATTATCTCCATCTCACCAGCAACGGCGATGGCAGCACGACAATCACGCTCGACCGGGATGGTGCAGGCACCAGCTTTGCCCCGGCCACGCTGGTGACGCTGGATAACGTGCAGACCACCTACGAGGAGCTGGTGAACCAGAATCATATTATCACCGGTTAACTCAACCCCGCCGGGTGGCGGCTACGCCTGACCCGGCCTACAAAACCAAAAACCCAAAAACGAAAAACAGCAATGAAAAAGTCAAATAAAATAAATAGCTTACCGCGACTACCGTGTCCGGCTGAAAATCGCTGAGGCGTTGACCGCAGGCCGGGGCGAGGCGCAAGGATCACGCCCGCCCCAATAGCCGAAGGGAATAAGCCGAAGACAAAATTGCCGGGAGCCCGGGTCGCCAGGGTGGTGGCGATTGAGCCACCCTGGCACGTTCACCGGTTCAGGCGTAACAGAAGCAGAAAACGTGAGGTGAACGGAACCCCTACTTCGCCACATATACTTCTCTTCATTCCCCACAAGAAGAAAATAATGTGATCTCTCCCACCGTAATAACATTTCTACCAAATAACCTGGTTGCCTTAACTTATACGCCCATCTAAATAGCACAACTCTTTATTAATTCAACCCAGATTCGACAATATTAAAAACCTTCTCAAATATATCATATTCAATATCAACTTCACTCCCATTTAAATATTTATACAGCCACACTAAAATACCCCCATAAAATACCTCCCCCTCACCAAATGCCGCTATCTCATTAAATTAAAAACAAAAATCTCTACACACGCCTCGCTCAGCAGACACCTGCAAGCCGCGCCACGCCTGCCACCGCCATTTTCACACTGCACAGCGCAATATTTTAAATATGACTAACCATTTATTAACTCACGCTTAATTTGCACTTCTGGTACTTTCTGGCTATATCAAATTCAGTCAATCACAAATTCTTACCATTATTAAAGACAAGGATTTTACCGCTGAAAACATATTCCCAATCGCATTATTTCTTGAGTATCAAAGGCTAAATGTCGCTGCCACCATCGCTATATCGGCAGCTTTTAATCACTTTCACATAATTACCCAGGGTCATTGTTTTAAATAAACAATATCCCTTTGGGTGGCGCTTAATCTGCTGAAAAGAAATGGCGAAAAATAGACGCCGTTTCTCTGCACTCTGCCGGGAGTAATACACATGAGTAAAATCACTGTCATCTCCAAACTGACGCACGTCGAATCAGTAACAGACGGGTCTCAGGTGACGCTGAATGATTCCTCCATTGTAAAAATCAACGCTGAACGGGCTGACATTCTCGAGTACAACCGCAGCGGGAATGACCTGATCGTTAAGCTGACCGACGGCGAAACCATTACCGTCAAAAACTTCTTCGTCAGCGGCGATAACGGTATCAGCCAGCTGGTACTGGAAGAGGACAACGGTGCGCTGTGGTGGATTGCAGACCCGATGGCAGCAGAGCAATACCAGTCGATAGCCTCCATTGATGCCCTGCTGGCAGGAACCACAACCGCGTCCGCGGGCGAAGCGGCGATCTGGCCGTGGGCGCTGGGCGGAGTGGGGGTCGCAGGGGGCATTGCGCTGGCCGCTGGTGGCGGTGGCGGCGGTGGTGGTGGTGGTGGTGGCGGAAGTAATGGCGACGGTGACGGCGGCATTGATAACGGCGGAGGCAGCAATAACGGCGGTGGCAGCGACAACGGCGGGAGCCCCACCCTCCCGGGCAGCCCGAACGACACCCCCCCGCCGGGCGCACCCGCCAACCTCCGATTCTCAGCAGATGGCACCCAGCTTAGCGGGAGCGCCGAACCCAACAGCACCCTCACCGTTACCGATGCCAACGGCAACGTCATCGGTCGGGGCCAGGCCAACGGCAACGGCGAATTCACCGTCGATCTCGGCAAGCCTTATACCAACGGGGAAACCCTGACCGTCACGCCAACCGACGGCGCAGGCAACGTCGGCCCGGGCACCCCGGTGACCGCCGCAGATACCACCCCACCCGCAGCGCCAGTTGTCGCCAGCGTGGTCGATGACGTGGGCAACGTAACCGGGTCGCTCACCAGCGGCCAGACCACCGATGACGCCCGCCCTACCTTTAGCGGCAGCGGCGAACCCGGTGCCACTATCACGATTTACGACAACGGCAACGCCATCGGCACCGCGCCGGTCAACAGCGACGGTAGCTGGACCTTCACCCCGGCCAGCGCGCTGGGCGAAGGGGCGCATCAGATCACCACCCGGGCCACCGACGGCGCGGGCAACACCGGACCGGCCTCCCCGGCCTTCAGCTTTACCGTGGATACCGTCGCGCCGAATGCGCCATCCGGCGTGACGGTGAATGACACCACCGGCACGATACAGGGAGTCATTGCCGCCGGGCAGACCACTGACGCCAACCGCCCTTCCCTGAACGGCAGCGGTGAGGCGGGCAGCACCATCCGGATTTATGATAACGGCCAGCTCGTAGGCGAGACCGTTGTCGGCGCAGACGGCACCTGGAGCTTTACTCCGGAGACTCCCCTTGCCGACGGGCCACACTCCCTCACCCTGACGGAAACGGATCTCACGGGCAACACCAGCGCCCCCTCCGAGCCGTTTGCTTTTACCATCGACCGTACGCCACCGGACCAGCCAACCATTAGCCTGATCCCGGGCGGCACCGAGGTCGTCGGTACCGCCGAGCCGGGCAGTAACATCATCATCACCAACGGTGCCGGGGACGAAATTGGCCGCGGCACTGCCGATGCCAACGGCGACTTCACGATCCCCCTCGACGAGGCGCAAAACGAAGGCGATACCCTCAACGTGGTGGCCTCCGATGCCGCCGGGAACCAGAGCCAGCCCGCCACTGCGGTGGTGGGGGATGTCACCCCGCCTGACGCGCCAACCGATCTGCAAATCTCCCTGAATGGCGCCACCGTTACCGGTAAGGCGGAGGCGGGCAGCACCGTGACCATCCGCGATGGCGACGACGTGATCGGCAGAGGGGTGGCGGACGCTGACGGCAACTTCAATATTCTTCTCAGCACCCCAAGGCTCAACGGTGAGGCGCTGGCGGTTACCGCCACCGATGCCGCGGGCAATACCGGGCCGCAGGGCACCGTTGCCGCCCCGGACGTTACCCCGCCCGAGGCGCCGATTATCAACAGCGTGGTTGATGACGTGGATGATGTTACTGGCCTGGTTCTCGAGGGTCAGATCACCAACGACACCCGTCCGGTTATCACCGGCACCGGGGAACCAGGGAGCACCATTTACATCTTAAGCGGCGACGTTGTGGTCGGTTCTGCCGTAGTGAATGCGGACGGCAGCTGGTCAGCGCAAACAGAGCTGGGCGCGGACGGCGGCTACGTCCTGCGGGCGGAAGCGGTGGACAGTGAAGGCAACCGCAGCGGCCCGTCCAACACCTGGAGCATTATTCTCGATGCCACCGCGCCGGGTACGCCTGCCATCGTCCAGGTGATCAACGATCTGCCTGACTCCGCTGGCGTGATCGATAACAACAGCGCCACCAACGACAACCGCCCTACCCTCTACGGCACCGGTGAAGCCGGGTCGACCATCACTATTCTGGTGGATGGCGTGGAGGTGGGCACCGCGCTGGTGGGCAGCGGCGGCGAGTGGAACTTCACCCCGGCGACGGCGCTTGAGGATGGGGAGCACGCCATCACGGTGGTGGCGAAAGATACCGCCGGGAATAACAGCGCAGCCTCCGACGCCTTTACGCTGACCGTTGACACCACCGCCCCCGCCGCCCCGGTCATTACCCGGGTGGCAGATAACACCGGCAGCGTGCAGGGTGATGTGGGCAACAACGTGCCCACCGATGAAACCCGTCCGGTGTTCTACGGCACCGGCCCGGCGAACGCGCAGATCGCCCTCTATGAAGGCACCACTCTGCTGGGCACCACCACCACCAATGCGCAGGGCGAATGGAGCCTGCAAGTGACTACCCCGCTGGGGAATGGCACTCACACCATTACCGCCACCGTCAGCGATGCGCTGGGCAACACCGCCACCTCGGAGAGCTTTAACCTGGTGGTGGATACCCTCGCGCCAGACACTCCGGCGCTACCGGAGATCACCGTCAATCCTGACGGCGGCGAGGAAGCGATCCTCACCTCCGGCGGCAGCACCCGCGACACCACTCCGACCCTGAGCGGTACCGGTACGGAAGGCGACATCGTCACCATCTACGACGGCACTACCAAAATCGGCGAAACCACCGTCCAGCCAGACGGGAGCTGGAGCTGGACTCCGCCAGAAGGACTGCCTAACGGCACCTACGATCTGAGCCTGACCGTGACCAACAAAGATGGCGCGGGCAACGAGAGCGCCCCGTCGCAGCCGGTGAGCATTACCATCGATACCGACGCGCCGGATCAGCCTGCCGCCCCGGTAATTACCGATAACGTCAGTGAAATTACCGGCCCGGTTGGCAACAACGGCGCCACTAACGATACCCGTCCGGTACTGAGCGGCACGGGCACGCCAGATGACACCATCAGCATCTACGACCAGACCGCCACGGGCAACGTCAAGGTGGGCGAAGCGGTGGTCGACATCAACGGCAACTGGAGCTGGCGACCTGATGACGAGCTGGCCCAGGGGCAGCACAGCTTTACCGTGACCGCCACCGACGAGGCGGGTAACGTCTCGGCGATCTCAAACACCATCACCGTGACCGTCGACAGCGAGGTACCGGCGATCCCGGTCATCAGCAGCGTGGATGACAACCTCCCGGCGGGCGGCAGCAGCAACGACAATACCCCGACCGTCACCGGTACCGGCGAAAACGGCACCACCGTGATCCTTTACAACAACGGCGTGGAGGTCGGACGCAGCCTGGTCACTGACGGCAGCTGGAGCATCACCACTCCGGAACTGCGAGATGGCCCGACTACCCTGACCGTGGCGGCGGTGGATGCTGCCGGGAACGTCAGCGGCGCGGGCAACGATTTTGCCTTCACCATCGACACCCAACCGCCAGGTAACCCACAGCTGCTTGCGATCTCTGAAAGCACCCTGGCCGGTGGCCAGCTTTATGTGAACAACGCCACTCCGACCCTGAGCGGCAGCGGTGAACCACTCAGCACCATCACCGTCGTTATCGACGGCAACGCCGTAGGCGAAGTGCAGACCAATGCCGATGGCCAATGGACGTTGCCGCTGCCCGAGGGCACCACGCTGAGCGATGCCAGCCATACCATCACCGTGGTGGCGCGCGACGCGGCGGGTAACACCAGCGAAAGAACGCCGGTTAACCTGATCGTTGATACCCAGGCACCGGGCGTGCCGGTGGTGCCCGGAATTGTCTCCGGCGGTACGCCGCTGACTGGAACTTCCGAAGCGGGTTCCATTATTCCGGTGACCGGCCGGGGCAAGGTGGTGCGGGGCACGGGGGCCCCCACCGCCCGGGGTAAGTTCTCCGCCACCCGGACCCCGCCGCAAAGCGACGCGGTCACCCTGAACCTGACCGCCAGCGACGTGGCGGGCAACACCAGCCTGCAGGGATCGTATGACGTTCCGGCTACGCCAGCGCTGCCGGACGTTCCGGTCATCAACGAGATTGTTGATGACAACGGTACCGGCGGCAACGTTAAAGGCGGCAGCTCTAACGACACCACGCCAACCCTCACCGGCACCGCCATCCCGGGCAGCGAGGTGACACTCTATCTCGACGGCAGCACCACGCCGCTGGGCACCGTCACCGCCGACGCCACCACTGGCGCCTGGACCTTCCCGATCGAAACTGCCCTGGATGAGGGCAGCCATAGCTTCAGCGTCACCGCCACCGTTGACGGCCAGACCAGCGGCCTGTCGCCGGAGGCGACGGTCAATATCGATATCACCCCGCCATCCGCCCCGGCGTTCGGTAGCGTCGTGGACGACGTGGGCCCGGTTTCGGGCGCCATCGTCAGCGGCAGACCGACCAACGATGACCTGCCGACCTTTAACGGCACGGCGACGCCGGGCGATATCATTACCCTCTATGCAGGCGACACTGTGCTCGGTACGGCAACGGTGGGCAACACCGGGGCCTGGAGCATTACCCTCGCCCAGCCGCTGGATGATGACACCTACAGCCTGACCCTTACTGCCACCGATCCCGCGGGCAATGAAAGTCCGCGCTCGGCACCGTTCACGCTGGTAGTGGATACCAGCGCAGGCGAAGTACTTATCACCGGCGCTAACGACAATGTCGATCCGGTCAGCGGCAACGTGGCTAACGGCGGCAGCACCAACGACAACACCCCTACCCTCTCGGGCACCGCGGAGGCGGGCAGCAGCGTGGCGATCTACGATGGCATTACGCTGCTGGGCACCGTCACCGCCAGCGCCACGGGCGCCTGGAGCTTCACCCCCACCCGCGTGCTGGCGGAAGGTCAGCACAGCTTTACCGCAGTGGCTACCGACAGCGCGGGTAACGTCAGCCCGGTATCCGGTGCTTACACGCTGTTCGTGGACATGACTCCACCGGCCACCCCGGTCATTGTCAGCGTCAACGATGATGTGGAGGGCAGCACCGGGCCGCTGACCAACGGTCAGGTCACCAACGACACCCGCCCGGAACTGACCGGGACCGGCGTGGCGGGCAGCACCGTGCATATTCTCGATAACGGCGTGGAGATCGGCACCGCCTTAGTCAGCGAAAGCGGCAACTGGAGCTTTATCCCTGGGACCGATCTGACACCGGGCTCGCACGATCTGCGCGTCAGCGCCACCGATGCCGCAGGCAACCTCTCGGGCACCTCACCAGCCTTCACGCTGAACGTGGATACCGCCGCCCCGCTGGCGCCAGTGGTGATCACCGTAGTGGATGATGTCGGCGCGGCCACCAGCACGCTGGCAAGCGGCGATACCACCAACGACACCCGTCCAACCTTTACCGGCAGCGGCGAAGTGGGTGCCACGATCCGTATCCTTGTTGACGATCGGGAGATCGGCACCGCGGTGGTTAACGCCGCGGGCAGCTGGACTTTCACGCCCGATCAGCCCCTGGAAGAGGGCACCCGCAGCATTCGCTTTACCGCCACTGACGTCGCCGGAAATACCGGGGATGCCAGCGAGCCGTTTGTTCTGACGGTGGATACCCAGGCGCCAACGGCGCCGACCCTCACCGCCATCAGCGATAACGTCGGGACGATCCAGAACCCGATCACCACCTCCGGCCAGACCACCGACGACACCACCCCGACCCTGAGCGGCAGGGCTGAAGCCAATGCCACGGTGGATATTTATGACAACGGCGCCCTGATCGATACCGTGCAGGCCAACGAAGCGGGTGACTGGACATACACCCCAGACCAGGCGCTCAACAACGGCAGCCATACCTTTACCACCCGCGCCACCGACGCGGCGGGCAACGTCAGCGAGCTCTCGCCGGGCTTCACCCTGATTGTCGATACCCTTAAACCGGTAGCCCCGGTGATCGCCCTGGCCCAGGATGACGTCGCCCCGGGCACCGGCGCGCTCGCCAGTGGAAGCAGCACCAACGACACCCTGCCGGTGCTCACCGGCACCAGCGAGCCGAATGCCCGGGTGCAGATCTTTGAAGGCGAAACCCTGGTGGGTGAAGGCGTGGCGGATGCGCAAGGAAACTGGACGGCCACGCTCACCGAGCCGCTCAGCGATGCTCAGCACAGCTTCAGGGCGGTAGCCATTGATGACGCGGGTAACGCCAGCGATCCGTCCGCCGCCTTCACCCTGACCGTCGATACTCAGCCGCCAGCGGCGCCGGTACTGGTTTCGGTCACTGATGATGTCGGCGACGGAGGCATCCTCGACAACGCCCAACTGACCAACGATGCGAACCCGACGCTGCGCGGCACGGCAGAGGCGGGCACCACGGTGAACATTTACGACGGCGCCACCCTGCTGGGCACTGCGCTTGTCGGGGCCGACAACGCCTGGATCTTTACCCCGCAGAGCCCACTGGGCGACGGTCTGCACACCCTGACGGTGACCACCACCGACGCGGCGGGCAACGTCAGCCCGCCGACCAGCGGATTTGTGATCAACGTGGATACCATCGCGCCGCCAGCGCCTGCCATCGTCTCGGTTGTGGATGACATCGGTTCGGTACAGGGGCCTGTTCTCAACGGCAACCCGACCAACGATACCCGTCCGACCCTCAACGGCACCGCCGAAGCGGGGGCCATCGTGCGTATTTACGACGGCGACATCCTAGTGGGCGAGACGATCGCTAACGCCGAGGGCCAGTGGACCCTGGCGCAGACCACCACTACCCTCATCGACGGGGTGCATAACTTCACCGCCACCGCCACCGACACTGCGGGCAACCTCAGCGCGAGGTCACCGGTTACGTCGATCACCGTTGACACTATCGCCCCGGGCGCGCCGGGCAGCTTCACCGTGCTCAACAACGGCAATACCCTCACCGGCCAGGGCGAAGCGGGCAGCACCATCACCGTGCGCGATGGCGACACGGTGATTGGCACCGGGGTGGTTAACGATGACGGCAGCTTCTCCCTCACGCTCACCACGCCAAAACAGAACGGGGAACTGCTGACGGTAACGGCAACCGACCGGGCCGGGAACACCGGCGCGGAAGGCCAGATCGTCGCCCCGGACACCACGCCGCCTGCCGTTCCGGCGATCACCGACGTGGTGGACAACGTGAGTGCGTATACCGGCACCGTCAACGACGGGCAGACCACCAATGACAACACGCCGCTGGTGCGCGGTACCGGCGTTGCCAACGCCACTATCCTGCTCTACAGCGGCACGGATCTGATTGGCACCACCCAGGTCAGCGCAGAGGGAACCTGGGAGATCCAGCTGACGGCACCGCTGCCTGATGGCGGTCACGTTCTGACCGCGCAGTCGGCGGACGCCGCGGGCAACAACAGCGCGCCGTCCAACAGCTGGAGCATCGTAGTGGATGCTACCGCCCCGGACGCCCCGGTCATTACCCAGGCGATCAACGATCTCTCCGGCAGCCCGGTTGCCATCAGCAATAACGGCGCCACTAACGACAACCAGCCAACCCTGAGCGGGACCGGGGAGGCGGGCACCACCCTCAGCATTCGGGTGGACGGCGAGGAAGTGGGGACTGTCCAGGTGGGCGCGGGGGGCGAATGGACCTTCACACCGCCGGAGGCGCTGGGCGAAGGACTGCGCGTCATCACCGTGGTGGCGACCGATGCCGCCGGGAACACCGGTGAGCCGTCCGCCGCCTTTAACATCACTATCGATACCGTACCGCCAGCCGCCCCGGTCATCACCCTGGCCGTGGACAACACCGGCAGCGTCACCGGCGACGTGCTCAGCGACCAGCCGACCGATGAAAATCTGCCGCTGATCCGCGGAACGGGTCCGGCGAACGCGCAGATTAACCTCTATGACGGCACCACCCTGCTGGGCACTCAACAAAATGGTTTTAGATGCTATCGCTTACTCAGATACTTTAGTTAAAGCTGATCCAGCAAATCCAAAACCTATTAATGATAAAATTGAAGAAATGACGGCAGC
>NZ_JBBCPK010000072.1:0-25299 GCF_037150775.1 Leclercia sp. M50 | reverse complement strand
CCAGGGCGCGGACTTCTCTCGCACCTCATCGCTGGCATGCGGATCGGGCCAGACATCACCCAGTGCCGATTTTGCCTCTTCTGACCGCGCTTGCGTTGAGATAAGCTCCAGGTGCATCTCGCTCAGAGCACGATCAATCTCCTGCAACTGCCGCGTCTGGTCCGTAACGCTCTTCTCTGCCTCCTTCTCTTTGCGTTCGAGGGCATCCCGTTCGGTCTGGTATACCCCCATCTTTGCGCGAAGGTGATCGCTCTCCTGGGTTAAACGATGATAACGCTCCCGCCATTCACGATGGGCGCGTCCCCATGTGGAGATCCAGTCCAGGAAGGTGGGCTTATGGGAACCATGCTGTTCCAGGCGCTTGCCGGCAGCCTCAAGCTGCCCGCTCCATTCTGCATAACTGGCCTGATGCTCGATTTTTTCAACCTGGATCTTCGCCAGCGCCTCCTGAGCCTGAGTCAGTTGGTCTGCCGACAGTGTCCGGGCGTCGCGCTTTTCCAGAATGCGCTGATGAATTTCATCGATCTGTTGATCCAACGTTGCGTAGTCGATCAGCTGCTGACGTATGGCCTCTTCCCGCTCCTGCGCCTGTTTAAAATTCAATTTTGCCTTATCCCAGGAGATGGCCGGTTTTCTTTTCCCGGCTTTTATCAGTCTGAGATGGTAAGCCAGCCCTTCTCCCCGCTGAGGCGTGAACGTATCAGGAGGCAATAACGGCGTATCCTTATTCTCTTCCGGTTTTCTCCACCAGAACACCTTCATAAAGGTGTTCCTGTTGCCTTTGTTGCCCAGTCTGGCCGCCAGCAAACCCCAACCCGGCTTACCGATCAGTTCAGAAACCAGATCGGCAAAATAATCACTTTCGCGATGCACGCTTTCCGGTACGGCGTCTGCGCCGGGCAGTTCAAGTGAAATATTTTCCACCGCGCCATTATTTGCGGAGGCAACGACAATCGAAGACCCCTTTAATGCAGGATGCAGAGGATAGTAAGGGTATCTGTCGTCCCCAAGAATAAGCATATTTTTGCCCGCGAAGACCTCATCTTCATGGCGAATCAACCTCCCGGCCCGGTGCGTCACCACCGCGGCAACCACATCCCGCAATAAGGTGGTTTTCCCTGTCCCGGGAGGACCATTCACGGCAAAGATACCGGCTTGATCGGCGTGGCGGCGCCAGATCTCGTTAACCGCCAACTGTTGGCTGAAAGCCAGAGGATAAGGCGAAGGCCAGGCGCCCGCAGGCGGTTGCGTGGGAAGCAATCGCTGAAAGGCGAGCCGTAAACCCTCAGGAGAACGTAGATCGATACGCGCTCTGTCAGGTTCAGAGACAGCACGCATATACTCAACGAATCCCGGTCCTGCATCGTTTTGCTGCCAGGCGTGACCAAGATTACGCAGCTCGCTGATATAAAAACTGTTTAATAAACCATCCTGAACGGGATCAACCCTCTTTTCTTTATCTTTGTTATCCGGTGTTGGCTCCTCCCCGGCGGGCTTCGGTGCCTTAACCTGGATACATTTCACAAGACAGACAAACTCAGATTCCAGGGTTGAGTGCGGGAAATGCGTTTTATCAACCACCAGCGCCACCAGCTTCTGGATCCAGTCGATATCCGGGCTGTTCCCGTTAGCCTCTAAAAGCGAGGCTTCATCGGCTATCCATTGCATAAGACGCAGGGTTAAGGCATCGAAACCGGCGAACCCACTATCAACAAGAGGGAGAGTATCGCCTGGAAGGGGTAAGTCGGAGAAATCAACGGGAACGTTGTTCTCAAGCGCCGCCACGCCATCCTTATGGTGCAGGATTTGACCGGCAGCCCATGCGGAGAGCGACAGCATAAATGTCTGATACAGCGGTATGCCCTGCTCATTGAAGCTAATATCAAAAAGCCGACTGTTGACTCGTCCCCTCTCTTCAACGACATCATCATGCGCGCCAATCTTCTCTTCCAGTTGCTGAGAAAGCGCCGTGGCATCATAAACACCGCATTGCGCGGTATAGAGCCAGACTTTGTCATCCTTAAGAGGTTTATCGGTGTGTCTGGTATCACGCCAGGGGAGATTGCCACCTTGCGCAATTTTATAGGCTGGCCGGAACAGATCGTCGGGATTATCTTTGTCGAGTTTCTGAGGCGTGAGCGCCTCGACCGCTTTCCAGAACTGAAAAATGTGTTGTGCCTGCATCTGCTGTTGAAATACCTGAGTAGGAGGTGATCGTTCGGCTGTTTGGCGCATTGCTAAGCAGCAAGAGTAAAATACTTACGCGAACAAATAATACCCCTGGTAACAAATGGGTCAACCTTGCAGACAACAGAAGAACGCTATAGTCAACTGAACCCTAACACATTTTTCGCTGAACAATTGAAACCCAGGGGGACAGACAACAGGGTCACAGCATTGACTTCCCTCCGAATAGAACGACAATAAACGTACCCGGCGACATTCGTATAACTGGAGCTTATCATCGCCTGTTCACGTCGTTCTCAGCTTGCCACTCACCTTAAGCGCTCCGGTGCGCTCATCGCCGCGCTTGTACTGGTCAGTTGCAGCTCAACTCCCCCCAAATCTCTGGTGACGCCGCTACCGCCGGTGGCGAAACAGCCCCTGCCCGATAAAACCGCACGCCACGAGCCGGTGCGCGGCGTCTGGCTGGCTACCGTCTCCCGTCTCGACTGGCCGCCCCAGGCGTCAGTGAATGGCCGCAGCGCAGAGTCGCGGAATGCCATGCAGCAAAAGGCCCTGACCGATAAGCTGGATAACCTGAAAAGCCTCGGGATCAACACCGTTTTTTTCCAGGTGAAACCGGACGGCACAGCCCTGTGGCCCTCTAAAATATTGCCGTGGTCAGATATGCTGACCGGCAAAATAGGTGAAGATCCCGGGTACGATCCCCTGCAGTTTATGCTGGATGAAGCCCACAAGCGTGGGATGAAAGTGCATGCCTGGTTTAACCCTTACCGCGTCTCGACCAATATCCGCCCGGGTACGGTCGCCGAGTTGAACCAAACCCTGAAGCTGAATCCACCCAGCGTCTTTGTCCTGCATCGGGAGTGGATCCGCACCGCGGGCGATCGCTTTGTCCTCGACCCCGGCATCCCGGAAGTCCGGGACTGGATCACCAGCATTGTGGCGGAAGTGGTGTCGCGCTATCCGGTCGACGGCGTGCAGTTTGATGACTACTTCTATGCCGAGTCCGCAGGCTCGAAGCTGAATGACAGCCAGACCTATCGCCAGTATGGTCAGGGCTTTGACTCAAAAGCCGACTGGCGGCGCAACAACACCCAGCAGCTGATTACCCAGGTGTCGCGGACCATTAAACAGCTAAACCCGAACGTGGAGTTTGGCGTCAGCCCGGCAGGCGTATGGCGTAACCGCTCCCACGATCCGGCCGGGTCCGACACCCGGGGTGCGGCAGCCTATGACGAGTCTTTCGCCGACACCCGCCGCTGGGTGCAGCAGGGTCTGCTGGACTACATCGCTCCCCAGCTCTACTGGCCTTTTGCCCGGGATGCGGCGCGTTATGACGTGCTGGCAAAGTGGTGGGCCGGCGTGGTGAAACCGACCCATACGCGGCTCTATATTGGGGTGGCGCTCTATAAAGTGGGCGAACCCTCGAGCAAAGAGCCCGACTGGACGGTGAAAGGCGGCGTGCCGGAGCTGAAAAAACAGCTCGATTTGAATGAATCCGAGCCGAATATCGACGGCACGATTTTGTTCCGCGAGGACAATCTGAATCAGCCCCAGACGCAGGATGCGGTGCGGTATTTGCGGACGCGTTGGGGATCGTGATGCAGAGGCGGCTGTCCGCCTCTGCCACAAAGAGACTGAGCGCTTAAGTTACAGGCGTTCAACAACCTCAAACTCTTCAGCAATCAGCGCCATATCCTCCGAAAAAGAACCTTCCTGCGTAAAGAAGCGCTGATGTTCTTTGCGCCAGTACGCATGGCTAAGATCGCCTTCGCCTTCTTTGCGGGCAAACTCAGCGCTGACATCACAAAAACGCACCAGACGCGCTGAAACCAGCCTGACAACGCAGGCAGGTCGCTCTTGCCCATCCAGGATGATGATGTAACCGCCAATGGTGGAGCTCGCGCCTTCTTGCTGATAAGAGGCAAGGGAGCCACAGGTGGCTGTTTTTATCCCCTTTCTGATCAAGTCTGCAAGCTCGCTGGCCAGTGCTGGACTGTCACCCATCTGCCAGACAGTCGCACCTGGATACTTAATCTTTAATTCATCAACTGCAGTCATAAAAATCCTCTTAAGCGCACAGGAACATAATGCCGGGGGCGCTGCGCTTGCCTTCACGTTGGCCGACGCAAGCTATCCATTTAGCGCCCTGCGATCAACTCCTTACATTTTGGGGGACCGCATCATTATTGCTCCAGTTTTTACTGGCATACATTCCAGTGAGATTGAGGCAATATTCGGCCTGTAATGTCGACGGGTAACGTTGCTGGTTTCCCGCTTTTCTTGTACCCTTCCCCGCTTTCACACCTTTAATAATAACCGGACGCATATGACCGCTCACCCTTCCAGAGATCCGCTGCACGGCGTCACCCTCGAGATGATGGTTAACGCCCTCGTGGCGCGCTATGGTTGGGCGCAGCTGGGCAAGCTGATTAAAATCAACTGCTTTAACAGCGACCCCAGCGTCAAATCCAGCCTCAAATTTTTGCGCCGCACGCCCTGGGCTCGGGCCGAAGTCGAAGCGCTCTATCTGGATTCGCTGGAAGATACCGCGCCGGCCAAAGCCGACGACGATACCTCCAGCCCCTGGGAGAGAGCCCGGGCTAACCGTTAAGGTCGACGCAACAGCACGATACTGCGGCCCGCCAGCGGGAAGTCACTATCCGGGGTGATAGCCTGGCCCAGGTTGTCATCCTGTACCGTACTTAGCTCCAGCACCCAGCCACCCTCGCCGCAATCAGGGATACGGAACGGTACCGCAGCCTCGTATGGATTGATCAGTAGCAGCACCTCCTGCCAGATCCCGTTTGCAGCCTCTAAATCGGCCCGGGTCAGATAGAGCCCAAGGGTAGTGCCTTCATCCCAGTGTTCTGGCAGTTGGAGGCCGCCACCCGCGTTGTACCACAGGATCTCCATCCCATCACGCCAGCTCTCGCGGCGTAACAGCGGCTGGCGGGTACGCAGCTCAATAAGATGCCGGGTAAAATTACGCAGCATCTCGGCGCTTTCCGGCAGATCCTCCCAGTGCACCCAGCTGATCTCGCTGTCCTGACAGTAGCCGTTGTTGTTCCCCATCTGGCTGCGGCCAAACTCATCCCCCGCCAGCAGCATCGGCGTACCGTGAGAAAAGAGCAGCGTGGTGAGGAAGTTGCGCTTCTGCTGTTCGCGCAGGGCGTTAATCTGCTCGTCGTCGGTAGGCCCTTCGGCGCCATAATTCGATGACCGGTTATCATTGTGGCCGTCGTTATTATCTTCCCCGTTCGCCTCGTTGTGCTTCTCGTTATAAGAGACCAGGTCGTTCAGGGTAAAGCCGTCATGGGCAGTGATAAAGTTGATGCTCGCCCACGGACGGCGCCCGCGCTGGTCGTAGAGATCGCCGGAACCGAGCAGACGTGCGGCAAAGTCCGAGGAGACGTTATCCCCGCGCCAGTATTCGCGCACGGTATCACGATACTTGTCATTCCACTCGCCCCAGCCTGGCGGGAATCCCCCTACCTGATACCCGCCAGGACCGATATCCCACGGCTCACCAATCAGTTTCAGCCGCGAGAGCAGCGGATCCTGCATCATGGCATCGAAAAAGCCCCCGCGCTGGTCGAACCCTTCCGGCTCGCGACCCAGAATGGTACCGAGGTCAAAACGGAAACCGTCGATATGCATCGATTCGGCCCAGTAGCGCAGAGAGTCCATGATCATCTGCAGCACACGGGGATGGGAGGTATTCACCGTGTTGCCAGTCCCCGTGTCATTTACATAGTAACGGTGCTGGCCTGCAATGGTCCGGTAGTAGGAAAAGTTGTCGATCCCCTTGAAAGAGAGCGTCGGGCCCAGCTCGTTGCCCTCGGCGGTGTGGTTATAGACCACATCCAGGATCACTTCGATACCCGCATCGTGGAAGGCGCGCACCATATCGCGGAATCCCTGGATGCCGTTCGGACCGTAATAGCGGGATGCCGGGGAGAAGAAGTTCAGGGTGTTATAACCCCAGAAGTTTTTCAACCCCCTGTCCAGCAGATGTTGATCGTCCGGGAAGGCGTGCACCGGCAGCAGCTCCACCGAAGTAATGCCGAGGCTTTTGATGTAATCGACAATCGCTTTATGCCCCATCCCTTCAAAGGTGCCGCGCAGCTCAGGCGGAACGGCCGGGTGAAGCTGGGTAAAGCCCTTCACGTGGGTTTCGTACAGAATGGTTTCAGACCACGGCACCGCCGGGCGATGCGGATCCTGCCCGTCAAACACCCGGGGGTCGATAACCCGGCATTTCGGCGTAAAAGGCGCGCTGTCGCGGGTATCAAAGCTGAGATCGAGATCGTCATGCCCCAGCTCATAGCCAAAATGGGCGGCGTTCCAGTTCAGCTCGCCGGTTAATGCCCGGGCATAGGGATCGAGCAGCAGTTTATGCGGGTTAAAGCGGTGGCCGTTTTCGGGATCGTAAGGACCATACACACGATAGCCATACAACGCGCCCGGCTGCAGATCCGGAACGTAGCCGTGCCACACTTCGTGAGTGTATTCCGGTAGCTCCAGGCGGGCAATTTCATGCTGGCCCGTCGGATCAAACAGACATAGCTCAACGCGTTCGGCACAGGCCGAAAAGAGCGCAAAATTGACGCCTTTGTCGTCATAGTTTGCGCCGAGCGGGTAACTCTGCCCCGCCTCAATCTGATAGATCTTATTATTTGCCATAACATCTCTCCCTCGAACCATCATTATTAGCCGCAGGCCAGTAACACCCGCCAGCAATCCTGTGCATCATGTAACTTCAGGCTTTCGCCCGGTATAACGATTTCACCGCTGAAACAGTCCTGATAGCGACGCCCGGCCAGTTCAGCAGGCAAGACAACCTCCGTATCGCCCCACAGTGCCGCGCCGGTCAGTGGAAACGTCTGTGCGGCGCTGGCAAACGCCAGCCGTGGGGCGACCACGATCAATACGTCGTCGTCATCCACGCGGGCAAAGGCGATAGCTTTGTCCGCCCTTTCCCCCCGGGTCAGCAACGCGACATAGCTGCCCAAGCGGAACAGCGCCGGTTTACGCTGGCGCAGATTCAGCAGCGTGCTGGTGACATACACCTTAAGCTGGCCGTCGAGCCAGCTCGCCTCACGGGAGGCAGTATGCACATCGGCGCTGTTGAGCTGCTGGCTGAGCTGCGCGAAATCCGGCTCGCGGCGGTTATCGGGGTCGACGAGGCTAAAGTTGAGCCCCTCGCTGCCCTGATAAACATCCGGTACGCCCGGAGCGGTCAGTTTGATCACCGTCTGGCTCAGGCTGTTTACCAGCCCGGCGCGGATAAACGGGCGTAACGAGATGCTGAAGTCGCGCAGAAAATCCTGATTGTCCGGCGAGAGCAGATGGCGGGCATACTCCAGCACCACCGTCTCATAGGCTTCGTTGCTGTCTACCCAGTCGGTACGCAGCTTGCCCTCGCGCAGCGCTTTCTCCACAAAAGCCAGGAAGCGCGCTTCCAGCGCATTCAGACCCGCCGCATCCTGGGGATCGAGTGCGGGTGGCCAGACCCCCGCCAGCGCCTGATATAACATCCAGGTGTCAGCGGCTCGCGGCGCGGTGCCATCGTTCAGAAAGCGGACATGGGTCTGGTTGAGTTGCTGCCAGCGGGCCACGCACTCGGCCCATACCTGCGGCGCTTCGGTCAGGGTATAGAGCCTGGCGCGGGCATCTTCCCCGCGCTTGGTGTCGTGGGTTGAGGTGCCCGAGAGCGCATCCGGCTGGCGTTCACGCCGCGCCGTCATTTCGGTATGGAAACGCGTCAGCGAGAAGGCGCGCGGCACCGGTTCGGCCCCGACTTCGTTAAGCGCCAGATCCATGTGCTGGCGGAAAAAGAGCGTGTCTTCAACGGATTTCGCCATCAGCGGCCCGGTCAGCTGCTGGAAGCGGGTGCGGAACTGGCTGGCGGTGTCGCGGGCCTCATCGCTGACCTCGCCGGTCAGGATACGGGTCAACAGCGTGAGCGCGTCCGGGTCGGCGTTAACGTGGGTCAGCACGTTTTGTAGCAGCCGGATATCCGCGCCGGACATCCCCTGCGCGGTGCCATAGGTGCGATAGACCGGGAAGGCCACCAGCAGCTCCCGCAGCGCCAGGCGCAGCAGCTCTTCATCAATCGCCACGCCCTCCACCTGCGCCAGTTTTTTGGCCAGCGTCAGCAGCGTGGAGAACTCCCCGGCGAAATTGCGATCCACCATCAGCAGGCGCGCCGCACGCAGTTCAGCGTGCATGTCCACCGGGCTACCCACCACCGCATCGTAGGCCTGACGCAGGCTGTCGATTTTGTCGTCATCCACCAGCACTTCCGAGAGCGAGGCGATGAATTCATACCCGGTCGTGCCGGAGATGGGCCAGTCTGCGGGGAGGTTCTCCCCTTTACTGAGGATCTTCTCTACCGTGATGTAGCAATCGGCTCCCGCCTCCTGCCGCAAACGTTGCAGGTAAGCGCGCGGGTCGGCCAGACCATCCACATGATCGATGCGCAGCCCGTCCACCGCCCCCGACCGCACCAGGGCCAGGATCAGGGCATGGCTGTCATCAAAGACCGCGTCGTCTTCAACGCGCACCCCCACCAGGCCGGTGATTTCGAAGAAGCGCCGCCAGGAGAGATCCCGCGGGGCGTCGCGCCAGCTGCTGAGCCGCCACGGCTGCTGGTCATGCAGACGTGCAATCGCCTCAGGCTCGCGCAGGTTCAGAACCTCTTCCTCGCGCCCCATCCAGCTCTCCGGGGTGAGCGGATAGAAGTTGTCATAAACGGCCAGCGCCGGTTTACCGGTGTTGGGATCGCGCTGGATGCTGATCTCCCCATTCGCCAGTACCACGTCAAAGTCATCGCCCAGAAACGGCAGCGTCAGGCGGCGGGACCAGTCGATATC
This sequence comes from Leclercia sp. M50, assembly GCF_037150775.1. NCBI lineage: Bacteria > Pseudomonadati > Pseudomonadota > Gammaproteobacteria > Enterobacterales > Enterobacteriaceae > Leclercia > Leclercia sp. M50. The sequence continues at coordinate 16,234 of NZ_JBBCPK010000072.1, read as the reverse complement.
AAAGTGACGGGCATAGCGGCTCTTCTCACCATGTTCAATCACATCACGCCACCAGGCGTTTTCCAGCGAGGTGGACATATGGTTCGGGACGATATCGAGAATCAGCCCCAGGCCAGCCGCCTTAAGGGCACTGACCAGCCGTTCAAATCCGGCGCGGCCACCAATGGCCGGGTCGATCTCATTGGCGTCGGTCACGTCATAACCGTGGGTCGAATCACGGGCAGCGGTAAAAATCGGCGAGGCATACAGATGGCTGATGCCAAGTTGTTGCAGATAGGGCACCAGACTGGCGGCACGATCGAACGTCATGCCATTACGAAACTGGATACGCCAGGTCGCTGTGGGGATCATCAGGTTGGTTCTCCAGGGGCAAAGCGGACAATAAGGGTGTCGGGCCGTAATTCGGTATGGATCTCAGGCCAGGCAAAGAGGGTTTCACCCGGCAGATCGGGCAACGCCTCCGTATGGCCGCCGACGTTAAACGCCAGCGACAGGGTTCCCCGTGGAAACGTCCAGGTGACTGCCACGCAGCCGGGTGCCAGGTCCAGCACCTTGCCCCCACCGTTGCGGGCGGTTGCCAGCAGCGGCACAATCGCCTGCTGACGCAGCTGCAACAGGTGACGGGTAAAGCTCAACCAGCTTTCCCCCTCCGGCTGGTTAACTTTGTCCCAGTCGAGTTTCGATCGTGTAAAGGTCTCCAGCGCATTCGGATCGGGCACGCCCTCCTCCTGGTGGCTGGCATGGTCGGCGAACTCCTTCGCCCGTCCTTCCCGTACCGCCCGCGCAAGATCACCGTGAAAATCGGTAAAGAAGAGGAATGGCCGGGTTTCGCCGAACTCCTCGCCCATAAACATGAGCGGGATATGCGGCGACAGCAGCAGCGCGGCCAGCAGCACCCGGGTGCGATCCTCCCCGATAAGGGAGAGCAGACGATCCCCCTGCGCCCGGTTCCCCACCTGGTCGTGATTCTGGATAAAGTCGACAAAGGCCACCGGCGGCTGGTCGATGCTTTTAACCCCGCGTGGCTCCCGGTCCCGGGGAGTGATTTCGCCCTGATAGGCAAACCCTTCCGCCAGCGCCCGGGCGACCCATTTTTCCGGCTGATGCGCAAAGTCCCGGTACCAGGCGTGGGTTTCCCCGCTGGCCAGGACGTGAATGGCATTGTGCAGATCGTCATTCCATTCGGCGGTATAAAGCGACGGGGAGCCATCCTCACCGTAAGGATGCAACGAGATAATGTTGCGGTTGTCTTCGGTGGTGAGATGGATCGGGCGATCGGTTATCTGCGCCCGGATGCGTTCAGCAATTTCAACCAGGATATGTTTTTCAGACGAATCTGCAATGTGATCGATGGCGTCGAAGCGCAATCCATCGAAGCGGAACTCCTCCAGCCAGTACAGCGGCACGCCGATCATAAACTGGCGCACGGGGGCTACATCGTAGGCGATGCCATTTCCCCAGGGGGTCATTCGCTCCGGATGGAAAAAGTCCGGGGAGAGGCGCGGGAGGTAGTTCCCCTCCGGACCAAAATGGTTCAGCACAATATCCAGCACCACCGACAGCCCCAGTCCGTGAGCGGTATCCACAAAGGCTTTCAGCTCATCTGGCGTACCGTAGGCGCTGTGCGGGGCATAGAGCAGCACTCCGTCATAGCCCCAGTTGCGATTGCCTCCGGCCTGCGATACGGGCATCAGTTCAATCATTGTGATGCCCAGCGAGGCCAGATACGGCAGCTTGTCGGCTGCCGCGCGGAAGGTGCCTTCCGGGGTAAAGGTACCGATATGCAGCTCATAGACCACGCTCTCTTCCCAGCGTCGGCCCTGCCATTCAGTATTGCGCCAGACATAGCTGTCGGGATCGCACACCAGCGAAGGACCGTTGACATCCCCTTGCTGGGCGCGGGAGGCGGGATCCGGCACCGCAGTGCCGTCTGCCAGAATATAACTGTAGGGTGAACCGGGTTTGACGTAGTCAACCGTCAGTTCAAATCCGCCGTCACCGGTCGGGTGCATCGCCAGCGTTTCGTCGTTGAGGCTCAGGGAGACCTGCTCCTGACCGCTGGCCCATAGATGGAAGCGAACCGTGTTAGCATCAATGTGTTCACAACCCCAATACGTAATAGATTTAGCTGTCATTCCACCACCTCGTTTGACCCGTGTTCCTCAGGGTGCTTAACGTTTATCGTTACGCAGAGGGAAAAAGAGAAAGTGCGGCGGCAATCCGCCGCGCATGCACATCAAGCATAGACCAGGAAATTAATGTGAGATGGGTCACGACGAAGCGGCAGGAAAAGGTGTGGTCAGGGTATCGCCGGGTGGCGGCTGCGCCTTACCCGGCCTACGAACGATAAAACTGCAGGCCCGGCAAGCGCAGCGCTGCCGGGCAATCAGACATTGCCTTATGCTGGTTCCGGAAGGCGGAAGCTGGCAATACTTTGGGTGAGGTGTCTGGCTTGCTCTTCCAGCGAAGCCGCTGCCGCCGCAGACTCCTGCACCAGCGCGGCGTTCTGCTGGGTCACGCCATCCATTTCGGTCACGGCCTGCCCTACCTGACCAATGCCGCGGCTCTGCTCTTCGGACGCCACCTGAATCTGCTCCATCAGCGCGTTGACTTTGTTCACCGAGGTGATGATGGCATGAATGACTTCACCCGAGCGATTCACCAGCTGCGAACCGTTTTTCACGCTGGAAACCGACTGGGCGATGAGGTTCTCAATATCCTTCGCCGCCACGGCGCTTTTCTGCGCCAGAGTGCGCACTTCAGTCGCCACCACCGCAAATCCACGCCCCTGAGTTCCGGCGCGAGCCGCTTCAACGGCGGCATTCAGCGCCAGAATGTTGGTCTGAAAGGCGATGCTGTTAATGACGCTGGTGATATCTTCGATGCGCTGAGAGTTGGCGGCGATGGTGTTCATGGTTTCGATCACCTCGCGGGTCACGGCCTCCCCGGTACGGGCGTTGTTCACCGCATCCTGCACCAGCTTACCTGCCTGGTTGACGTTCTCGGTATTATTGGCAACCGTCGCGCTCAGTTGCTCCATGCTGGCGGCCGTTTCCGTCAGGGCGGCAGCCTGCTGCTCGGTACGGGAAGCCAGGTCGATATTGCCGGAGGCAATCTCCTGCGAGGCGTGGTTAACGGTATGGCAGGCGGCACGTACCTGAGAGACGGTATCCAGCAGGGCCAGACGCATCTCCTCCATCGAGCCCATCAGCAGGTCGATCTCATTGTTCGATCCGGTTTTCTGCGGTACCGCTTCCGTTAATTTACCGGCGGCGATCTGGCTGCAGTGCTCACGGGCAAGATGAATCGGCGCGAAGACAAACCGCTTCATCAGCACGCTCACCCCGACAATGACCACCACAAACAGGGCGGCAAAAGCAATAATGATGGTTAAGCCGGATGAAAACTGCGTCCGCGCATCATCATTTAACTGTTTCGCGTATTTCTGGTGCACCGACAGCACCTGATCGAGGACAATTTCGTACTGGCGGTCGAGGCCAGAAATCTGCGGGATCAGCGCATCAAACTTTACCTTGTCATGGGCGGAAGCCGCCTCAATCAGCGGCACCAGGCCACGATCGCGGTAGGCCAGCCAGCCGTCATTATAGTTTTTCACCAGCGGCGCTTCGTCCGCCAGGCGGGGGGCGTCATTAAACGCGGCGAAGGCGCCATCGGCTTTGGTCAGAGCCAGCTTAACGGAGGCCAGCTTCTCATCGAGACCGGTGGTGTCGCCACTTTCCACCTGTTTCATATACTCCATAACCCGCACGCGCAGGGTACGGCTATGGTTAATGGGATCGATAATGGATAACACCACCTGAATCTCTTTATTCACGTTATCCAGGGAGTTGTTGCTTTTAATGGCCAGCCAGACGTTAGTTGCGGCACTGGCGACAAAGAAAAACAGCAGGGCAAGCAGGATGGCAAGAGACGACTTTTTTAATGACATAAATACCTCAGAAACAATACGGTCTGAGGTATTATCGGCAGCGCAAAATTAACATTGAGTTAAAGTTATTTATTAATAAAAAAGCCGAAAAAACATTAAATTTATTAAAATCACTGCATTACAAAATATTTGCTAATAATTTTACCTGCGAAGCATTGTAAATATTCAACTATTTACCCAATCCTTATTGCTGAATATTTAATCGCTCAGGAAAGGTGTGCTGGACAACTGCGGCCAGTGGATCTCTCCTACCCCGTTTAATTTTGGCCGCGAGAAGAGAAAGCCCTGAAAACGCTTAATGCCAGCCGACTCCAGCCAGCACCACTCGTCGATCTTCTCAATGCCCTCGGCCACCAGCGCAATTTCAAGGTCTGTACAGCAGCTGATAATCGACTTCACAATTGCCTGCTTCGGGCCGCTCAAATGGATGTCGCTGACAATCTCACGGTCGATTTTGAGCTTATCCGGCTGGAAACGGGTTAACAGCGACAGCCCGGCATACCCGGAGCCAAAATCATCGATCGCCAGGCCAATACCTGCCGCCCGAAGCTGCTTAATGGCGCTGTTGAACTGGTTGAACCCGGAGATCATTTCGTTTTCGGTGACTTCAATCACCACCTGCTCCGGCTGCAGGCCGTGGATGAGGATCTGGTCCATCAGAAAATCAACAGCACCAGGGACGTTCACCAGCGACATCGGCAGCAGATTGACGGCGATTTTATGATTGCCGATGCCGATTTTCTCCGCCAGGGCAAAAGCATACGCCTTCGTCTGGAGATCCACTTCGTACATTTTGTCCTGATCGATGGCGCTAAAGAAGCGTTCCGGACTTCCTCCGTCGTTACCGCGAATTAACGCCTCCAGCGAGGAGATTTTCCCCTCGGTGGGTTCAATAATGGGTTGCAGGGCAAACTGGCAAACCTGATTTTCGATGAGCGCGTTGATGCCTTGCCCAAACGGGGCATGCTCCGGGGCCAGTCTCCATCTCTCCGGCAGGAAGACCGTCCGGTCGCGGGTGGGCTGTTCCCGGGTAATAAACGACTGAATAAACTTGAACACCCGATCCTGCGCTGCCAGATAGTAGTCCAGCTTGCTGTAGCGCAGCACCGATGAGAGCACCGATTTCTGGCTATCAACCAGCAGGTCGAAGAGCAGCATGCCGACATTTTCGAAGCGTCTGTGCGGGCCATAATCGCGCATCAGCTCTACCACGCTGTGATGGCGTTTGTCGCTACGGATCTTACAAAACAGTTTTTCAATGACCTCTTCCGATCCTTCAAGGATCTGCAAAAAGTCGACGCCGTTAAACAGCAAAATGCCCGTCACATCCAGGGCGGAATTCCGCTGCCTGGCTTTTTCAACAAGTGAAATAAGAGATAATGATTGGCAGGATGGATTTAACTGGCTTTTATAAATAAGAGTCGTCAGCACAGCTAGTGTTCCTGGTCGAATGTTAGGGCTTTTAAGCTATTGTTTAGCATAAATTACATTCGTGGCCTAATAGAATTACGAGGATATATTCAGAAAAGATCGATTCGGCTCAAAAATAATCAGTGTGAATGCTTATTGGTGCCATAAAGTAGAAAAACATCCCTGTTGTTGCAGACAGACATGCCGTCCGTGGCACGTTCAGTCAGTCCTGTTTGCGTCAGATTTGCGCCATCCCGCCGTCCACAAACAGCTCGACGGCGTTGATAAAGCTGGCGGCATCGGAGGCGAGGAACGCCACCGCTTTCCCCACCTCTTCCGGCTCGCCAATACGCCCCATCGGTACCGTAGCGGCTAAGGCATCGAACAGCCCCTGCCGCTGATCTTCTGGCACCAGTTCTCCCAGCCCCGGGGTTTTAATCGGGCCCGGGCTGACCACGTTCACCCGGATACCGCGCCCCTGCAAATCCAGCGCCCAGGAGCGGGCGAAGTTTCTTACCGCCGCCTTGCTGGCGCTATAGACGCTGAAGTTAGCGGTACCTTTAATGGAGACCGTGGAGCCGGTCAGGATCACCGAGGCTTTCTCGGCCAGCAGCGGCAGCGCTTTTTGAACGGTAAACAGTACGCCGCGGACGTTGGTGGCAAAAATGCGGTCGAACTGTTCTTCGGTTATCGCCCCCAGAGGCAGCATATCGCCCCCGCCGGCGTTCGCGAACAGCACATCCAGCCGCCCGGACTGTTCGGCGATTTGGGCATAAACGGTATCAAGATCGGCGAGTACGGAGGCGTCGGCGCGAATGCCGGTGACCTGCCCGCCGAGGGTGGCGATGGCGTTGTCCAGCTCCGCCTGGCGGCGACCGGTGATATAGACCTTCGCCCCCTGGGCTTGCAGCTCATTTGCCGTTGCCAGACCGATGCCGCTGGTGCCGCCGGTGACGAGTGCGATTTTACCTGTTAATGCTGTGTTCATTTTGCTTTTCCTTCCACATTGTTGGTGTGGAAGCACTGTAGCCCTTGCGGCATTAGTGAAAAATTAGCAAAAATGGAAATCACTTTTTCCCTGTGGGAATAATCTCTGTGGCGGAGCGCCCCTCTATGGATCAATTAGAGGCCATGCGCGCCTTTACGCGCGTGGTAGAAACCGGCAGCTTTACCCGGGCGGCGGACTCACTGAATATGCCCATCGCCAGCCTCAGCAAGCTGGTGAAAGCGCTGGAGGCCCATCTGGACGTGCGGCTGCTGCAACGCACAACCCGCCGGGTGACGGCGACGCCAGAGGGCCAGGACTATTACGAAAAAGCCCGCCGGGTGCTGATTGATATCGAAGAGATCGACACCTCTTTCAGCCAGGCGAAACAGCAGCCCCAGGGGCACCTCCGCATCGATGTGGGCGGCTCTACGGCGCGAGACGTGCTGATCCCTGCGCTGCCGGATTTTATACGCCGCTACCCCGCTATCCGTATCGATCTTGGTGTGGCCGACCGGCCAGTGGATCTGATCAGCGGCAATGTGGACTGCGTTATCCGCGGCGGCGCGCTGGAGGACTCTTCGCTTATTGCCCGGCATATTGGCAATGCAGAGATGGTCACCTGTGCCACACCGGGCTATCTGAAGCAGTACGGGACCCCCGCTTATCCGGAGGAGCTGCGCAACGGCCATAAGCTGGTAAGTTATCTGTCGCCAGTAACCGGACGCGCCGTGCCGTTTCGCTTTACCCATGAGAATGAGATCCGCGACATTAACCTGGTGCATCATATAGGGGTGAACGAGAGCAACGGTCATCTGGCGGCAGCGGTGGCCGGGATGGGGATAATACAGACGTTTCGTTACTCAGCAGGCGCACTGCTGGAAGCGGGCACGCTGGTAGAGATCCTCGACAGGTGGCGTCCGCCGCACTACCCGTTTTACGTGGTTTATCCGCAAAACCGGCATATGACGCATCGTCTGAGGGTATTTATCGCGTGGCTGGCGGAGGTCTTTCCCGCCGCGGTGAAGGGATAGCCGGGCGCAACGCCCGGCAGGACAATCAATTCAGCTGATAGTCGAGGGTGATTTCCGCTTTCAGCAGCTGTGAAACCGGGCATCCCGCTTTCGCTTTCTGGATAATGCCGTCAAACTGCTGCGGGTCGATGCCCGGAACGGTTACTTTGCTCTGCAGAGCGACTTTGCTGATGGCAAAACCGCTGTCGGTTTTGTCCAGCGAGACATCTGCATTGGTATCAATGGAATCCGCAGTATAGCCCGCCTCACCCAGCATCAACGACAGGGCCATAGAGAAACAGGCCGCATGCGCAGCACCAATCAACTCTTCCGGGTTGGTGCCTTTTTCCCCTTCAAAGCGGGTATTGAAGCCGTAAGGTTGCTGATTAAGAACCCCGCTCTCAGTCGAAACCGTCCCCTTGCCGCGTTTAATATCACCAGACCAGTGTGCTGAACCTTGCTTATGAATTGTCATTCTTGCTCTCCTTGTTGGCTTACAAAGCCTTCAGTATAGACCACGCTGAAGAGAGAGCCCGAAAGTGTGATATATCAGGATTAATCTGTGAAGTCGGAGAGGTTATGACTATTGCAACCAGGATTTTTCCGTGTAATTTAAATCTGTCTTCAACAATATTTAATTCAGGGCCAACTGACACAGGAATATTTTTAACGAGTCTAAAGAATATATTCTATTTTCTAAGATCATGAAAAAGCATGATTTTATGACAGCAATATTTCTGAGAGGATTCTTAAACACAGCGGCAAAAATATTTGTCATTCTGAATATCACGATGTTTTTGCGAGCCGGACCATTAAACAGAAAACGACACGGAGGCAACATGTTTAATTATTATTCTGCAAATACGACATCCGCACAGCCGGAACTGGTTAACGCTATCGCACAGGGTTTACGCGCTGAAATGGGCGCGGTCACTGAAGATGACATTTTAATGGAACTGACAAAGTGGGTAGAAGCCTCAGACAATGACATCCTCAGTGATATCTACCAGCAAACCATTAACTACGTCGTAAGCGGCCAGCACGACAGTTTCTGAAAACCTGCTATGCTGGAGAGGCAACCTTAAGGGTTATATTTCGATCACCTTATCACTATCAACAGGATGGACGAGTCAATATGAAATCGAACCGTCAGGCACGCCATATTCTGGGAATGAACTACAAGCTGTCTAACCAGCGCAAAGTGGTGATTGAGGGGGGCAACGAAACGCAGGTCACCCACGCCACCGGCAGAAAACGCCAGCAACCAAAGTAAGTTCTCCCTAAAGATCCCCGACACCATCGGCAAAACCGATGGTGTTTTTATTTGTATGTTGCAGTTTTTAACATTCACCTCCTCTATACTATGCGCCTGACATCCCCTGCGGGCACGACAGCGACAATGATCAACACCAGTGCCAGGGACGGATTTCCAAAAAATTAAGTGAGTAACATGGACAACAAAGCCAAAAAAAATCGCTCCCTCTATATTCCTTACGCCGGTCCGGTACTGCTGGAGTTTCCCCTCCTGAACAAGGGCAGCGCCTTCAGCATGGAAGAGCGCAGCAACTTCAACCTGCTGGGTCTGCTGCCGGAAGTGGTCGAAACCATTGAAGAACAGGCCGAGCGCGCGTGGATCCAGTACCAGGGATTCAAAACCGAGATCGATAAACATATCTACCTGCGCAATATCCAGGACACCAACGAAACCCTCTTCTACCGCCTGGTGCAAAACCATCTCGACGAGATGATGCCGGTGATCTACACCCCAACCGTCGGCGCCGCCTGCGAACGTTTCTCGGAAATCTATCGCCGCTCACGGGGCGTGTTTATCTCCTATCAGAACCGTCACAACATGGATGACATTCTGCAGAACGTCTCCAACCATAACATCAAAGTGATCGTCGTAACCGACGGGGAACGTATTCTGGGACTCGGCGATCAGGGGATCGGCGGAATGGGCATTCCGATCGGTAAGCTGTCGCTCTACACCGCCTGCGGCGGCATCAGCCCGGCATACACCCTGCCAGTGGTACTGGATGTAGGTACCAATAACCAGCAACTGCTCAACGATCCGCTCTATATGGGCTGGCGCCACCCGCGCATCACAGACGACGAGTACTATCAGTTCGTGGATGATTTCATCCAGGCGGTAAAACACCGCTGGCCGGACGTACTGCTTCAATTTGAAGATTTCGCCCAGAAAAACGCCATGCCGCTTCTGAATCGCTATCGCGACGAAATCTGCTCCTTTAATGATGATATTCAGGGCACCGCAGCGGTAACGGTCGGCACGCTGATTGCGGCCAGCCGCGCGGCGGGCAACCAGCTCAGCTACCAGAAGATCGTCTTCCTCGGCGCCGGTTCCGCCGGGTGCGGCATCGCCGAGCAGATCATCGCCCAGACCCAGCGCGAAGGGCTCAGCGAAGAGCTGGCACGTTCCCGCGTCTTTATGGTCGACCGCTTCGGCCTGCTGACCGACGCCATGCCGAACCTGTTGCCGTTCCAGACCAAACTGGTGCAAAAGCGCGAGAACCTCAAAAACTGGGATACCGATAACGAAGTGCTTTCATTGCTGGATGTGGTCCGCAACGTGAAGCCGGACATTCTGATCGGCGTTTCCGGCCAGACCGGGCTCTTCACGGAAGAGATCATCCGCGAGATGCATAAATACTGCGCCCGCCCAATCGTGATGCCGCTGTCGAACCCGACCTCCCGCGTGGAAGCCACCCCGCAGGATATCATCGCCTGGACCGAAGGCAATGCGCTGGTCGCCACCGGCAGCCCGTTTGCGCCAGTGGTCTGGAAGGACAAAATCTACCCCATCGCCCAGTGCAATAACTCCTATATCTTCCCGGGGATTGGCCTTGGCGTTATCGCCTCGGGTGCCTCGCGCATCACCGATGAGATGCTGATGTCCGCCAGCGAAACCCTGGCGAAGCACTCTCCGCTGGTCAATAACGGTGAAGGGCTGGTTCTGCCGGAACTGAAGGATATTCACGTGGTGTCGAAAGCGATCGCTTTTGCGGTGGGTAAGATGGCGCAGCAGCAAGGGGTGGCGGTGAAAACCTCTGCTGACGCCCTGCAGCAGGCGATTGACGAGAACTTCTGGAAGCCGGAATACCGCAGCTACCGTCGGACTTCGATCTAACCTCCTGCATCGCCGGGCGGCGCTTACGCTTGCCCGGCGAACCGACCGCACCTTACCTGCCCCGCGTCACCCACCAGAACACCAGCGCCAGCAGGCTGACCATCGCCCCCAGCAAACAGACCCCCTGCCAGCCCAGATGAGCCCAGGTAAAAGTGGTGCCAATCGCCTCCAGCCCGCTGCCGACGGCGTAAAACAGCATATAGAGGCCAACCAGCCGACTGTGCGCCTCTGGCCGGGTGCGAAAGATCAGGCTCTGATTGGTGACATGCAATGCCTGACCGCCCAGATCGAGCAACACGATGCCGATCACCAGCGCCCACAGCGACACCTCCATCAGCGACAGCGGCCACCAGGCAAGCAGCAGCGCCAGAAGCGCCATCGCGCTGGTGCGTTGCGCCAGTCCCCGGTCGGCCCACTGCCCGGCCCGCGCTGCGGCAAGGGCACCAATTACCCCAACCAGCCCAAACGCGCCAACGGCGGTATGGGAGAAATTAAAGGGTGGCGCGCTCAGGGGCAATACCAACGCGCTCCAGAAAATGTTGAACGCTGCAAACATCAGCAGCGCCAGAATGCCCCTGACCTGTAAGACCTTTTCCTGACGAAGCAGCGTCACCATTGAGGCGAGCAGACGCGGATAGCTGAGCGTACCGCTAACCGCGGGTGTGGCAGGTAGCCCTCGCAGCAGGGGGATCGCAAGCATTAGCATCAGGCCCGCTGCGCAGAAATAGACCCCTCGCCAGCCTGCGAGGTCACTAACCCTCCGGCGAAAACCCTCGCCAACAGTAAACCAATAAACATTCCGCCCTGCGCCGCACCCACCACACGCCCCTGCTCGTGAGACGCAGCCGCATTCGCCGCATAAGCGATCAACCCCTGGGTCATCGCCGTACCGAGCAGGCCAACGGCCAGCATCGCCGTCAGCAGCACAGGCGCGGATTGTGCCATCCCCACCGCCACCAGCGCGGCCACCAGTGCCAGTAGCTGGATCGTCATCAATCGACGGCGATCCATCCCGTCGCCCAACGGCACCAGAAAGAGCAGCGCCAGCGCACAACCGGCCTGGGTAGCAGTGACAACGCCGCCGACCGCCGCCTGGCTGATAGCAAAATCCTGCGCCAGCGCATCCAACAGCGGTTGCGCGAAATAGACATTCGCCACGCTCATTCCGCTGGCGATCGCGAAGAGCCATACCAGGCTACGCGACAGACCCGCAGGTTTTGCCTCCCCTGTCGATAACGTCATTTCCACTTTCATGCTCTCACACCCTCTCAATTGGTTTTAAAATAAAACCAAATAAAGGCTAGATGATGTGGTTTTAAAATGCAACCAACTAACATTCCTTGCTGAAAGACACCTTCCCCGCTACACTCGCTTCATCCATCAACCCACTGAATAAAAAGGAGGCTAATTATGCTGTGCTATGAAATCTTTGATATTTCATTCCACCTTGGTGATCGCACCTGCTCAAGCGTTATCGGTTTCGTGCTGCGATAACTTCGGCTTGAGCGAAGACACCTAAGACATCCCTTCTCTCGGGCTTACCGGGTTATCGTCAGCGTTGATTGACGAGGCATTTCCATGCCTGTAACTCTTGAGTAAGCAAATGAGCACATTACTGACTGCACTTTCTCTCCGTGTTGATACCGCCTTTGACACGCTGTTTAACGACCTCACCTTTAGCCTGAAAAAAGGCGACCGTATTGGTCTGCTGGGCGATAACGGCTGCGGCAAAAGTACCCTTCTGAAGATCCTCGACGGCACCGAAACGCCGCTTTCTGGCACGGTGGCGCTGGCCGGACACTGCCTGATGGCGCGGGTGGAGCAGCATCTTCCGGAAACGATCTATCCGTTAACCATGCTGGACGCGGTGCTGGCGCAGCTGCCGGTAGCCGAACGTGACAGCCTGCGCTGGCGGGCAGAAACGCTGCTGGCGAGCATGGGCTTTACCCCTGACGATATGGCGTTGCCCTCGGCGACCCTCAGCGGCGGCCAGCATACGCGTCTGCTGCTGGCGCGGGCGCTGATTAGCGAGCCGGATCTGCTCCTGCTCGATGAACCCAGCAACCACCTGGATCTGCCCACGCTACTCTGGCTGGAGCAGTTCTTACAGCGCTGGTCCGGCAGCTTTGTGCTGGTGTCGCACGACAGACAGCTCCTGGATGCCGTCACCAACGGCAGCTGGATCCTGCGCGACAAAACGCTGCACTACTTCGCCCTTCCCTGCACCCGTGCGCGTCAGGCGCTGGCAGAGAAAGACGAGAGCGACGCCCTGCGCCATAAAGCAGAACAAAAGGAGATCGATCGGGTTACCGCCAGCGCAAAACGGCTGGCGACCTGGGGCCAGGTCTACGATAACGAAGACCTGGCCCGTAAAGCCAAACAGATGGCGCGCCAGGTCGAACGGCTGAAGGAGAGCCAGACGGCGCTGACCTCGGGCAGCCCCTGGACCTTAACCCTGCGCGGCGATGCCCTGCGGGCCGACCGTCTGCTGGAGATCGACAGGCTGGGTGTGGCACCCGCCCCGGGGCTGCCGACGCTCTTCTCGGTAGAAAACGTCCGCTTAAAAAGCGGCGATCGGGTTGCCATTGTCGGGCGTAACGGCTGCGGTAAATCCTCGTTGATGCGGCTTATCTGGCAGCAGATTATCGCCGCTGAAAGCCACGCCGGCCTGACCATCCATCCGCGCGTGACGCTGGGCTATTACGACCAGACCCTGCATCAGCTGGCGGATGAGGCCACGTTGATTGACGCCCTGGAACCCTTTGCACCGAACCTCCAGGATTGCAAGATGGCGTTGATCTCCGCCGGGTTCGCCTGGGCGCGGCATGGGCAAAAGGTCAGCACCCTCAGCGGCGGTGAGCGTTCGCGCCTGCTGTTTATTGGCCTGACGCTGGCACGCTTCAGTCTGCTGATGCTTGATGAGCCAACCAACCATCTGGATATGGAAGGCAAAGAGGCGCTGGCGGAGACCTTACAAACGTTTGAAGGCGGCGTGCTGCTGGTCAGCCACGATCGGCAGTTAATCAGTCAGAGCTGTAACCGTTTCTGGCTGATTGAAAAAGGTCAGCTTAGCGAATGGCACGATGCCGACGCGGTGTTTGCCCGGCTGCGGGAGGAGAGCGGAATACAAGCCCAACCGGTTCCCGCTACCCCGTGCGTCAGCCAGGCTGAACCCGCTGACGATCTGTTGGAGCGGCTGATAATGCTGGAGAGACTGCTGGAAGAGGATCGGCTGCGTAAGCCTAAACATCAGAAGCCGCAGCTTCAGGCGCAGTGGTTGGAGGAGATTGCCGCGCTGACGGCGCAGCTGTAGGAGATCGCCCGGCGGGTAGCCGCCGCCGGGCAATTTTTACTTCGGCTGACGGGTTTTCCAGGCATCCCATGCCTGTTTGATCTCCTGCTTCGCGGTGGCGGCATCGTTAAAGCCGTTCAGCTCCACCGACTTGCGCCCTTCCGGCAACTGCTTGTAGACGCGGAAGAACGACTCCAGACGCTGTTGCTCAATCTTCGGCAGATCGCTCAACTCTTTGATGTCGTCATAGGTCGGGTCAATTTTGCTGGCTGGCACCGCCACGATTTTATCGTCTTTCTCGCCGCCATCGATCATCTTCAGCACGCCAATGGCGCGGAGTTTAATCAGGGTGCCCGGGGCCATCGGCGCGCGGGTGTAGAAAATCACATCCAGCGGATCGCCATCCCCCGCCAGCGACTGGGTCAGCGAGCCGTAGTTTGCCGGGTAAGCTACCGGCATCGACTGGAAACGGTCGGCGATGATAAAGCCGGTTTTGGCGTCGGTTTCATACTTAATGATCCCGCCCGCCGGAATTTCGGTGACGGCGTAGAACTCTTCCGGGTTGTTGTCAGGCTGAGGGAATTCGAGGATGTTTTGCGCCTGTACGGAAGCGGACAAAAGAACGCTCACTGCGAGAAGTTTTTTTACCAGATGCATTGTCTTTTTAACTCTTCGGTTATTGAGAAGACAACACCTTACGGTCTGGTTATGTCAGAAACATTACACATTTACTGCAGAAATAATAACCACTCTATTATTATGCTCATTACTCATTTTGCGCGACCCGGGCCGCAAAAAATCAATTAAATTATTACATTATGTTGCTATGGCCTTGTCACAATCATTAAATAACCTAATCCTTAATGGGTATTTCGTTCTGTCGAACCTGCCCCGCAGATCCGCAATATGAAAATGGAGAAACATATGAAAGCTGCTGTCGTGACCAAAGACCATCAGGTAGAAGTGACCGAGAAAACCCTGCGCCCGCTGAAACATGGGGAAGCGCTGCTGAAGATGGACTGCTGCGGCGTCTGCCATACCGATCTTCACGTCAAAAACGGCGATTTTGGGGATAAAACCGGGGTGATCCTCGGGCATGAAGGCATTGGTGTGGTACAAGAGATTGGCCCGGGCGTCACCTCGCTCAAACCGGGCGATCGCGCAAGTGTGGCGTGGTTTTTCGAAGGCTGTGGCCACTGCGAATACTGTAACTCCGGTAACGAAACCCTGTGCCGTAACGTGAAGAACGCCGGTTACTCTGTGGACGGTGGGATGGCGGAAGAGTGCATCGTCACCGCCGATTATGCGGTAAAAGTGCCGGACGGCCTGGACTCCGCCGCCGCCAGCAGTATCACCTGCGCCGGGGTAACCACCTATAAAGCGGTAAAAGTCTCTGAGATTAAGCCAGGCCAGTGGATCGCTATCTATGGCCTCGGCGGGCTGGGGAACCTTGCGCTGCAGTACGCCAAAAATGTGTTCAACGCCAAAGTGATTGCGGTTGATATCAATGATGAACAGCTGAAACTGGCCGAGAGCATGGGCGCCGATCTGGTGGTTAACTCCCGCACGGAGGATGCCGCGAAATTCATCCAGGAAAAAACCGGCGGCGCCCACTCTGCGGTGGTAACGGCGGTGGCGAAAGTGGCCTTTAACTCTGCGGTGGATGCCGTTCGTGCCGGTGGCCGTGTGGTCGCCGTGGGCCTGCCGCCGGAAGCGATGAGCCTTGATATTCCACGTCTGGTGCTGGATGGCATTCAGGTGGTGGGCTCGCTGGTGGGCACCCGTCAGGATCTGACCGAAGCCTTCCAGTTCGCCGCCGAAGGCAAAGTGGTGCCGAAAGTGGCGCTGCGTCCGCTGGGGGATATCAACGCCATCTTTAAAGAGATGGAACAAGGCCAGATTCGCGGCCGTATGGTGATCGATTTCCGCTCATAAGCAGGCTGCTCTGCCCCGTTAACCGCGCCCCTCCCGGCGCGGTTTTTTTATTGCCACTTTCCGCAAATCCTTAGCTCAATTCCTTTGTTCCTTTCTTTTCTGCCCCGACCGAAGATGCATTCGACGCTAACAAGAAAAAACATAAGGAGTTCACCATGCAAACCCCATTTCGCCTGCCGTTGCTGACGGCGCTCATGCTTGCGACAACGGCAACGTATGCTGCCGATACGCCGGTTAAAGGCGGCACGCTGGTCTATCTTGAGCAACAGGCCCACACCAACCTCTATCCCCCGGCGGGTGGGTTTTACCCCAACGGCGGGATCCTGAATCAAATCACCGACAAGCTCACCCGGCAGAACCCGAAGACCCTGGAAGGGGAGCCGCGGATTTCCCAAAACTGGAGCACCCACCGGGGTAAAAACGAAAACACCTTTTAGATCCGCCCCGGGGGGGCCCCTCCGGACGGCCCGCACCTGGACGCACACGCGGTAGCGAAGAAATT